>JAUVEQ010000217.1 GCA_030594725.1 Methanobacteriota archaeon | reverse complement strand
CCGGCGTCTCGAACGTCAGGGTCGCCGAAGCGTCCCCAAATGAGATGACGACCAGGATAACTAGGACCGAGAAGGCACAGATGCAGAAGACAGGAAGTCTAGGGGTCGGCCTGGAACCAATCGTGGGGCCACTGCCACGGGTCACGGCATCCCTGGACATCTCACCACACCCCTTGGGGTTTGCTCTTCTGGGCTTCCAGGTCGACATATCACGGGTAGGTCTGGTCACCTGGGACGCGCAAAACCTACATCCAGAGCTTTGAAATACCTTCCCCTTTGGGTACAAAGCTTGAGAATCCATCGAACGGGCGGTCCAGATGGTCTCGGTTCGCGTGACCATGGGGAGAACATCCATCGTTTCCAGACCCTCAATTCGCGTGGAAAACAATAAATAGCAAAACGCCCCATGCGCTCGTTGGACGAGCCGGCTCGTGCCGGATTCGCACATGACAAATCACGATCACAATGTCAACACGGCCAGCGCAACCCGCTGGTCATCTCATCGGCCCCTGGCAAGGATGGACAAGGGCGCACGCCGTCGATAAGAGCGGCGGGGGCAAGTCGCCGACAAGACCACCCCAAAGGGACCGGATACCGTCGCGAGGTCGGTGTCGTTGCTGGTTCTGTCCGTAGAGGAGATGAACGATCATGAACCTAGATCCAAGTACCACCAAGTACCTCATCAAAGCCAAGATCCATGCTGATGGCGTCGTGGAGAAGCCCGACGTTGTCGGAGCCATATTCGGTCAGACCGAGGGATTGCTCGGAGACGAACTGGACCTGCGCGATCTGCAGAAGAGCGGACGCATGGGCCGCATCGAGGTCTCCATCAGCTCCGAGCGGGGCAAGTCCTCGGGCGAGATCAAGATGCCATCCAGCCTGGACCAGGTGGAGACCTGTATCCTCGCATCGGCCCTGGAGACCATAGACCGGGTCGGTCCCTGCAAGGCCAAGATCAAGGTGGACACCATCGAGGACGTGCGCCAGGTCAAGAAGAACCAGATCGTCGAGAGGGCCAAGGAGCTGCTGGCGGCCCTGATAGAGGAGAGCAAGTCCACGTCTGGCGACCTCACCTCATCGGTGCGCGAGGCCATCCAGGTGGAGGAGATCGTGAGCTACGGCAAGGACAAGTGCCCCGCCGGGCCCAACGTGTCCACCTCCGACGCCATAATCGTCGTGGAGGGACGGTCCGATGTGCTCAACCTGCTCAAGTTCGGTATCAAGAACGCCATCGCGGTCGAGGGTACCAACGTGCCCGGGACCATCCGAGACCTGGCCTCGGAGCGTGTCGTCACCGCCTTCGTGGACGGGGACCGCGGCGGTGAGCTCATCCTGCGGGAGTTGCTCCAGACCATCGAGCTGGACTTCATCACCAGGGCTCCCCGCAACCGGGAGGTCGAGGAGCTCACCCAGAAGCAGATCATCAAGGCCCTCCGGAACAAGGTCCCGGTGGACCAGTATGTCGAGATGTACGGCCTCACGGGCATCGTGATGCCCAAGGACACCCTGGAAGCGCCTGCGAAGTCAGAACCCAGGGGCGGGCGCAAGGATAGCAGGGGTGACAAGGGGAAGGAACAGGCCAAGGAACAGGGGAAGGAACAGGCCAAGGAACAGGCCAGGGATCGCAAGGCCCCGCCAGCGCCTAGGCCAGAACCCATCCGTGATGAGCCCAAGAAAGAGCTGACCGACGACCAGAAGCTCTACGTGGAGCTCCTCGAGAAGCTCTCCGGCCGTCTCAAGGCCAACATCATCGACCCCAAGGGCGCGGTCATCCAGGAGCTTGATGTCAAGGACCTGACCTCGACCCTCAAGGGATATCGCAAGAAGGTCAAGGCCGTCGTCTTCGACGGCGTCATCACCCAGCGACTGCTGGACATAGCGGTCGACAAGGACGTCCAGGACATCGTTGGCAAGAAGATGGGCAACGTCTCCAAGGTGCCCAAGAATCTCAACATCTGGACCCTGGACGACCTATCACCCAGGTAAAAGTAGCGGTAAGCGCGCCCCCGCGCGTGAAGATAAAGGGGGATCCGGCCCATGGCAAAGAAACGGAAGGTGGTCCCCGGAGAGGGGTTCGACCTCCAGGACATCGAGAGCACTCTCCAGGTGGCCATTCCCACCAACCCCCTGGACCGCATCATCGGCCAGGAAGAGGCGGTGGGGATCGCCAAGATAGCTGCCACCCAGCGAAGGCACCTGCTGCTGGTCGGTCCTCCCGGCATCGGCAAGTCGATGACGGCCCAGGCCCTGTCGTTCTACCTGCCACTGCCCGAGAACGAGGTCCAGGTCGTCCACAATCCCGAGAACCCCCAACGTCCCTTCATCGAGGTCAAGGACCGCGAGGAGGTGATGCGGGCCATCAAGCAGATGGAGACCGCCGAGGGAGAGCTGATAACCCCGGAGAGCGCCCCCCAGGAGGTCGCCGAGCGTCTTGGCTTCCGGTGCCCCAGCTGTGGCGCCTTCAGCAGCTCGGAGGACCTGAACTGCCCCGTATGCCAGCGCACCAAGATATCGCAGCCCCGACAGCCCTCCCAGAACCCCTTCGGGGACCTCATAGGTGGGATCTTCGAGGTCACCATAAGCCGCCTGGGCGGGGCCACGCCCCCCAGCGTGAGGACCACCCGCATGGTCAAGGGGAAGGAGGAGGTGGTCGTCTACGAACAGGCCGGGGAGCACGTCAAGGTGCTGGATGAGGAGGCTCTCAACAGAAGGAGGGAGCTGGAGAGCCAATCGCCCCGGAAGACCCTCGTCCCCTTCGACCGGAGGCCCTTCGTCCTCGCCACCGGGGCCACGGACACCGAGCTCCTGGGGGATGTGGCCCACGACCCCTACGGCGGTCATTCCCAGCTGGGTTCCCCGCCCTACGAACGGGTCGTTGCTGGAACCATCCACGAGGCCCACGAGGGTGTGCTCTTCATCGACGAGCTTCCCCGCCTCGGCCCCCTCCAGCGTAGCATCCTGACGGCGATGCAGGAGCGGAGATATCCCATCTCGGGCCGCAACCCCCAGAGTGCTGGAGCGTCCGTCAAGGTGGACGACGTGCCCTGCGACTTCATACTTGTGGGAGCCTGCAACATCCAGGACCTTCCGCACATCCTCTCGCCCCTTCGGAGCCGCATCATCGGGAACGGTTACGAGGTCCTGCTGGACGTGACCATGCCCGACGACGACCTTGGCCGAGCCAAGACCGTGCAGTTCATCACCCAGGAGATCGAGATGGACCGGCGCATCCCCCATGCGGACCGGTCGGCCATCCAGGCGATCATCAAGGAGTCGGGCCGCCGGGCATCCGTCATCGACGGCCAGGGGAACGCCCTCACCCTGAGATTGCGGGAGCTGGGAGGCCTCATCCGGGTGGCCGGAGACCTGGCAATGGTGAATGGTGATGACCTGATCACCGAAAAGCACGTGAGGGAAGGTCGCAAGAGGGCGCTACCCGCCGAGGAGCAGATCAAGGACAAGCACGGGTCCTACCGGGCAGGTCTGGCCACCGATGTCACCTCGGCACAACGCGAGTCCGCGCCCTACAACTACTGGAACTACCAGGCGGATGACGACAAGGCGGGCTACCGCTAGACCCTATCGTGGTTCAGACAACGTTCCTGGTCATGACGGTGGCATCCTCGTCGTCCGGGTAGTACTTGGCAAGGTGACCCTCCTCCCGGAAGCCGTGGCGTCTGTAGAACTCCCGGGCGCGTTGATTTGAGACTCGCACCTCCAGCACCACGCTCATCAGACCCTCCCGGGCGCATTGCTGCAAGAAGGCCCGGAGCAAGGCGCTCCCGATGCCGGATCCCCTCCGTTGGGGCTCGACCGCCATGACCAGGATACGACCCTGGGTGGCGGACCGGCGCATCGAGAGGAGCACGCCAGCCAGGCGGCCGTCCTCCACGTCGATTATCTGGCCCTCGGGCCAGACCTGGAGGATCGAGAGGTACATCTCCTGGGAGAATATCTGTTCGAAGGTGTCCGTCACCAGGCTCATCACGGGGCCGAGATGCTCTGGTTCCAAGAGACGCAGGACCACACCGGTGGAAACCCCTCGGCGGGATTTAACCCTTGCGCGGCTGGATCCCGTGAGACCCCATTCGGTGAACGATTGAGCTTCGTTTATAAATCGCGATCGCCTTCGCAGGGTCACTAAGGACACCCCTGGTGATAAAATGGAACAGAGATTCTTCCTTTGCAAGAAATGCGGCGAGTGGTTCGAGGCCCCGCCGTTGATGGCCTATCAGGCCGTCGGGTTGTCCAAGATGGAGAAGTGCCCCCATTGTAGCAAGTGGGCGATCTATCAGCATTCCGAGGCCAGGACCGCACCAGAGTCCGCACACGCCGCATACGGCTGAGGCCACCACCCCCCACGGGAAAGGAATGACACCATCGCACCCACCCTTGAGCGCAGCGGTCCTTCCCGTCGCGTAAACCTTGAATAGTGGACAAGCCTTAGGTCCATCGATGGCTCCCACAGAGGAGATGGGTTTCAAGTTCATCCAGCAGATACAGCAGAAGGAGAGCCGCGGCCATAACCTGACCAAGCTGCCCGCGGACTTCTTCGAGGCCCTGTCCGAGCACATCGCCCGCCTGCGACAACTGGCGCGCGACGAGACCGCCCGTGACCCCATGTCCACCACCGCCACCCTTGTCCAGAACGAGCTCAAGAACACCCTTAGGTTGGCCCAGGACATCGTGTCCCTGCGCCTTCGCAAGATGGCCAACCGGGCCGTGGACGCCCTCGAGGGGGGCAAGGTGGACCTCAGGAGCCTGACCCCTGGCGAGAAGGACCTGTACGACCAACTGGCCAGGTTCATGGCAGCTGCCAAGGGCCAACTGGCCCCGAAGGATGGTGCGATCGCCATCCCCGCACCTCCGCCGGTGATCGTGCAGCCCGACGACGTCCCCGAACCCAACATGGGGGCTCCATCGCCCGCGGGAACGGCCCCCGAACCCCATCTAGAGGGACCCCGATCCGCCGATGAGGGGGAACCCGCGATCCTCATCCACGTTCTCAAGGACACCCCTTCCTTCGCTGGCGAGGGAGGCAGGACCTACTCCCTCAAGAAGGGTGATATCGTGACCCTGTCCCAGAAGCTGGCAGATGTGCTGTTGTCCCGGGGCATGGCCGAAGAGGTCAAGGCCGGGCAATGAGCGAGGGCGCGTGCCCCATCACTCTTGTCTCTCCACGCCCCCCCATTCCGTGTACGACTTCATGACCGCCCATATCGAGCCAGGACTCCCGGGTCCATTGGCGAAGGCGGCCGCCTGCTTCCTCATGGGGTCGACAACGACCGCCACCTGATGGGTATGGGGAAAACCGCCCTCCTGGGTCCTTATGTCCTTGTCGGAGAGGAAGCATCCCAGGTCCAGATGGGTGTGGTACCATCCCACGATGACGTAGGGGTATTCCAGGTCATCCAGGTCATGGGCCACCTTCATGAGGCCCT
>JAUVEQ010000249.1 GCA_030594725.1 Methanobacteriota archaeon | reverse complement strand
AGTTGGAGAGATTCGCTTTTCCGGTTACAAGATCTACGATCTCACGGCGTTCAAATGTATTCAGCTCTAGTACATCCTGCCCCTCGACATGAGCATGATATCCGCGACCCCCACTGAACACCATTTGTATGTTTTCGTGGTCATATCCCAATTTCTTCACTAACCACACATCGATTAATTTGATGAACTCCTTCTTCACGACTTTGAGCATTTCTCCAAATACCATATCGGAGGCGCCTTCTATATGGTCAGCGTCCAGATCGAAGATCAGGGTGGCGCCCTGCCATCCCTTCTCGACCATCGTCCTCGCACTGGGCTCCTCGTAGAAGGCGGTCGAGTAGTAGGCGTGCCGTGGTACGTGGGTGCGGACATAACCCTCTATCTTGGACCGGCCATCGAAGCCCAGGTGACGGTTCATGAAGCTCTTGTCGAAGTACAGGAAGGCCCATTCCCTCTTGGTATACCTACGGGGGAGCTCGAGCCTCGTCCCTTGGTAGTACCTGCCGAAGCGCTTGACCAGCCAGCGGGTCGTGCGGACCAGGCCGCCGTCGTCCTCAGGTATCGGGACCACCTCCCTCGTCGGACTCCGCATCCGCCTCTGCCTCCGCATCCGCCTCCTTCTCCGTCTCCGGCGGGGGCGCTGACCTGCCGGATTGCCGCTCGGCCCTCCTCAGTTGCTGGAAGTAGTACCTTCTTGGGCTGCCCGCGTGCTCGCAGCGCTTCTCCCTCAGACAGATGCCGTACGTCTGCATGGTGGAGCAGGAGGGTGGCGAGTAGCGGGTACCCGAGATGTCACCCAGTATGTGGCGGACCTGGTAAGATGCGATGGACTCCTTGAAGTCCGAGGAGACACGGAACAGGCCGATGATATCGTCGACATCCAGTCCCACGTGGCTGAGGAAGGCCGTGAGGGCGAAGCGGCCCACATGGGGTACGTTCACCCCCTCCTGCATCTTCTTGAGCAGGTCCATCATGCAGGGAGGGATGTAGTCCAGGGAGAACTCGCCGTAGGATTCCTTCTGGAGGCTCTCGCGGAGCTTCTCGACGCCTCCGACCACCTGGTCGATCTCGTCCGAGAGGCGCTCGAGGATCTCCTCCGAGACCTCCAGGGGCAGCTCGGACTCGATCCGCCTCCTGAGGGCCTCTTGGAGAAGTCGGGCGAACTGGCGCTTCTCCAACCTGACGAAGCCCTCCCTGAGGTCCTGGTTGTGCAGCTTCCACTTCTTCGCCCGTATGGAGCTGGCGTTCTTGAGGTAATCGGTGAAGTGGAGTCGGAAGACGGCCTCCTCGCCACCCTCCTCGATGGCCGCGGGCACGTTCAGCTCCTCCCGGGCAAGCTCGAGCAGGAACGAGGCGTCCTCCCTTACCATGTGCTCGTAGGCCGCCTTGGCCTCGCGCAGGGCGTGGCGGCGGATGAGGAGCAGGTCGCCCACCGAGGACACTAGCATCCGTGCGATGGGGTACGACAGAACAGCGATCAGGGCCTCGACCTCGTCCAGGGCCGTCTTGTCAAGTACGCCCTCCTCGGTCATGGCCTCCATGACCCTGTCCTTGCCGGCCTCCACCACCCGCACGTAGGCCGCACTGGTGAGGACCACCCCCAGGGACACGCCCTGCTCCCGTATCCACTCCTGCGACTCCCCTCGGAAAGGGTATCGGGAGATGGTCTGGGGGTCCATGTCGGCCGGGATGGGCTACGCTGGATAAAAGGCCTTTGCAGGGGTGGGTGGAGGTGCCCTCACTCGTTCTCTATTCGAGGAGCCAGCAGGTAGGTGACCGAGCCGTTGCCCTCGGCGATCTCGAAGGTCATCATGGCCGGGTAGTCCTGACCGATGGCGAGGGTCACCACGCCCGAGGACGGGACGGACCGGATCATGTTCGCGAAGTAATCCAACGAGAACAGGCTGCGCACGGGCTCGGAGCATTCCAGGTGGAGCAGCAGGTCCTTCCTCAGCTTGAGGGAGACCGAGTCCGTGTCCCCCTGGGAGCTGAGCTCGAAACCGTCGGCATTGGCCACCAGTGCGATGTGGTTGGAGATGCTCTCGGATGCCTTGATGCCCTGGTTGAGCTCCGCGGCCGCCAGCTTGATGTTGGCAGGCAGGTTGAGCTGGGGCATCTTCGGGTCCGACATGCCCATGGTGTCCACGAGGCTCATGTGGCGGGTGATGTTCTCGATGTGCACCACCAGCTTGTTGTGCTCCTCGTCGTGGTCGATGTCAAGGATGTCCCCCGCCTTGGCAAGGGAGAGGACCTCCTTTATCTTGTCGATGTCAACCCCAAGCTCGCAGTCGGTGGCCTCCAGTTCCTCGAAGGCTTCCTTGTTCAGGCTCAGGTCCACCATAGCCACGTGGGCAGGGTCCACGGCCTTGAGGGTGATACCCTCGCCGGTAATGTTGAGCTTGACCTCGTCAACGAGGGTCGAGACAACCTTGATCATCTCCTTCAGAACGTCGCCCTTGAGCCTGGCCTTGAACATATTGATAACCTCCCCGGGAGGACCTTTTGCAGAATACAGCTAGTGGTAGAAAAATGTATTGTCAGACCGCGGAGCTGGCCCGTCAGAACTCCCGCCACTTGTGCCCACACTTGGTGCAGGTGTAGATCCTGGTCTCGGGTTCGTCGGCTGCCCTGGTCTGCCGAAGTATCCAATATGCCTCGTTGTGGTCGCACTTGGGACACATGACCTTGGTCTTGGGGAGCAGGTCGTACTGGTCCTCCACCACGACCGTCTCCTTCTCGGCCGACTCGGTGGTGATGCTCTCCACCTTCTGTATCTCATCGGGGTTGATCAAGGTGTCGCAGCGGCGGCATCGGAGCTTGCCCTCTTCCGGAAAAAGGAGCGATTTACATTTAGGGCAGAACATCCCCGGAGGCCTCCCGGCTCTGAAAGGATGTCGTTGTATATAAGGGTGCCGAACTGCCAGGCGTACCCTGGCTCAGCCTTCGGGAACTGGAAGTAACTACGAAACCTTTAACTACGCGCCAGGAAATAACCCCGACGTAAGGAGCTATTCTGAGGTTGGCCTATGTCTGATGGGGAGACGAAGAGTCGTAAGGCGAGGCCATATTGGCTCCCCGTTATCATTGCCTTCATCATGTGGGCCGTTCTGACGTACTTCTACTTCACCCCGGAGGCGGTCGATAGGACCAGGTTCACCTTCGACGAATGGAAGAACATCGGTTACCTCGTCACCTCCATCATGCTTGTCTGGCTCTTCATCTGGAAGATCACCTTGAACACCGAGGTGGTCTCGGAGGTCGAGGAGGACAAGCCCAAGGCCGGATCCAAGGAAAAGGCCGAGAAGGAGGAAGAGGAGGAGGAGGAGCCTCCCGAGGAGGAACCGCCCAAACCGAGGAAGAAGCGGGTCGTGGTGAAGGCCCCCGCAGCAGCCGCGGCTGCCGCTGTCCTCGACGACGAGCTTCCCGAAGGGCTGCATCGTCCCAAGGATGTGCCAGAGGAGGACCTCAAGGACCTCCCACGGGTCATCGAGTGGGAGAAGAAGGACCCCGGCGGGGTCTACTCGGACACCCTGGTCCGCGTGGATGAGAACCTGGTGCTGAACCTTCGGACCCTCCTCGGCAAGGTCTGCCACAACTGCGAGGAGCTGGACGACTGCAAGCGAAGGTTGGCTGGAAAGGTCGACGACGAGATATTCCTCACCAACTTCGAGTGCAAGGACGGCCTCAAGAAGGAGCTGAGCAAGGCCCGCAAGAAGCGTGAGAAGGAGGAGGAGAAGGCCGCGGCCGCCAAGGTTATGGTGGAGGGGAAGGCTGCGGCCGCCAAGGACGATGAGGAAGAGAAGGAGGACGAGGCCCCAAAGAAGAAGGCCGCCCCCTCCAAGAAGAAGAAGACCACCACCTCCAAGAAGAAGACCAAGGTGACCAAGTCCACCAAGAAGAAGTCCGGTTCCTCCTCGTCGAGTTCCAAAAAGAAGAAGGCGGATGCGGACAAGTAGGGGCCCTGGCACCCTCGCCATCATGGGCGTCCGGTCGCGTCCTGGCCCGGTGATGTTTATATATTAGAAGTGCATTCGTGCCGCTACACGCACCGAGGTCTGCTGATGGCAAGGATGCACACGAGACGGCGCGGAAAGGCTGGTTCCACCAAGCCATTCGTCACCGAGAACCCCTTCTGGGTCCCCCTCACGGCCGAGGAGATCGAGGAGAAGGTGGTGGAGCTTGCAGGCAACGAACTTTCCACCAGCATCATCGGCATCCGTCTCCGTGACGAGTATGCCGTCCCCTCTGTGAAGCTTGCCACCGGCAAGAGCGTCAACCGGATCCTCTTGGACAACGAGTTGGAGCCCGAGCGGCCCGAGGACCTGGAGAACCTCATGCGCAAGGCCATCAACCTCTCAGCACACCTGCAGAGGAACCCGAAGGACCTGCACAACAAGCGGTCCATGCATCTCATCGAGGCCAAGATCCGGCGGCTCGTCAAGTACTACAAGGGCACTGGACGCCTGCAGGACGACTTCAAGTACACCCTCGACACCGCCCGCCTGATGGTGGAGTAGGCCCATGCCCTCGCTGCGGGAAATCGCAGGTGAGGGCCTTTCCCAAGCAGCCGAGAACGCTGCATCGTACCTCCTGCAGCTCAAGCCAGAGCTGGTCCGCGTCGTGTCCCATCACGATGTGGACGGGATATGCGCCGGTTCCATCGTCACCGCGGTCTGCACCCGGGCATCGTACGCGGTCCACACCAGCCTCTGGGGCAACATGGGCCCCGGGGAGATCGAACGGCTCGGCGAGCAGGAATGGGACGTGCTGATCATCTC
>JAUVEQ010000190.1 GCA_030594725.1 Methanobacteriota archaeon | reverse complement strand
TGATGTATTGCAGTTCCCGGGTGCCCTGGTCGTCCCGGGTGTGCATGACGCCACATTGACAAAGGAAAACACGGTCCCCGGTCATTCCCTCGATAGCCGTAGCGCACGAGGGACACTTGACCGCGGCGATGTGGACAGGCATCTCAGATCCCCCCCCATCCCGGTATGATCCCCTTCAGCGACTTGCGATAGGGCTTCTCGATGTCCCCCTCCGTAACCTCCGAGCCATGGCGGACGAAGAGGAAGGCGATGGCGAAGATGACGGTGCCCCCGACGATACCCAGGATCCCCAGCTCGGGGGAGTACGGAAGTATGGACAGGGAGAATCCGGCCAAGACACCGCCCACGGCACAGCCCCCTACCAAGGCAAGGCTCTGGTAGAGCGGGTCCCCGGGAGCGCGCCCCGACAGGCTGTCCCCGGTGATCCCGTCCATCGTTGCGAAGTAGGTGCGCCCCCTGTAGGTGTACCTGCACATCCAGATGGGGTAGAAGGTCAGGACCAGGAACCTTGGGATGACGTGCATCTTCTGGTAGGTCACCGTGGGCACCCTCGCGCTGCTGATGGCCATGTTCCGGATGCTCTCGATCCCCTGGGCCCTGGCGCTGTCGGCAGACGTGGTGGCCTCGAAGGTGGGGATGCCCCCCTCCTCGTGGGAGACCGCCTGTCCCTTCATACTGGGCAGGCGGTCCACGCCGATGTCACCGGGGTCGCACGCGATCTGGGACCAGTCGAAGTCCCGAAAGACCATCTTCTCCATGTGGACCCGCTTGGTGTGAGTGTGGCCGTTGCTATCGGTGTGGCGCTCCTCCCGGTACCCACAGACCCAGCCAGCGGCCCGCGCCATGAGGCGCCAGTAGGGTATGTAGATCGGATAGACCTCGGTTACCCGGGCCTGCTTGGGCAGGTCGCGGGCCTTCAGACCCTTGTCGAACCACCTGGCGAGATTGCTCCGCACCCGGGGGTCGTCCATGTTGTTGCGGAGCATGACCGTGTAGACGCCACGGTCCCCGCCTATGTAGAGGAGGGACTTGCAGTAGGGGCAGGAGGTGGTCCTCTGACCCTCCACGCTGGTGACCGTGCCCCCGCAGTTGGGGCAGTTGAGGTTCAGCGATATACCCTCTTCGCTCGTTCCATTCCCTCCTTTCATCACATGTTCTTGGCCACGTAGTAGCCCCCGTACATCAGCGCCGGGACCGTCAGGGCCAGTACGATCCCTGCCGTGACTGGCGATCCCAATGCGACCAGGCCCGCGAAGCCGCAGGCGATGAACCCACCCACGCCCAGGAGGTAGTACCCTGCTGCCATCCGAGGTGGGTAATCGGCCGAGAAGACCTCTCCCGATGAGCCCTCGATTATGACCTGGTACCTGCCCCCATCATAGGCGTACTCGACCATGTAGATGGGAAAGTAGACCAGGGCCTGCTCCTTGGGCCTGCCTGGCAATTGGTCCATGTAGGCGATCATCTCTATGTTCGGTTCCATCAGCTCCGAGCCGCCGTGATCGAAACCCTGGTCGAAGATCTTGAGGTCCCCCTGTGGGACCTTGAGGCTGTGGAGGCCAGGCAAGGTCGTGGACCGGGCTGGCCACACGATCACCTGCTCGCCCCTGTCCGTATCCCTCCGGAACATGAACACCGGGAAGTATCTGGCCTCCCAGGAGGTCACCTGGGCGGCGACCTCCAGGTCCTTGGCCCTGTGGGAGCCGGCCGTCCACCTCTTGAAGACGCCCCTGGCACCGGCCTCGTCCAGCTGGAAGGGAAGGATGTAGAAGAAGCCGGCCCCGGACTTGTCTATGTAGATCTGGCCCTCGCAGAAGGCGCACCTCATGAACTTGGCGCCCGCGTCCAGCTCATTGGGTGCCCCGCACTTGTTGCACTTGATCCTGGCCGTCCCATCCCTCCCGTCATGCTAAGGTCGGAAGTCTTGCTTGCTCACTGCATCTTCTGTCCGCACTCTGGACAGAACTTGGCGCCTGCCTCCACCGGACTGCCACACGACGGGCAAGCGCCCGCTCCGCCCAGCTCGCCGCCGCAGTCGGTGCAGAACTTGGCCCCCTTGTCGACAGATGTCCCGCAGCTGGGACAGGCGATCCCCTGGGCGCCACCGCACAGGGGACAGAACTTGGTACCCGTGGGGATCATCGCCTGGCACTTGACGCAGGGTGTGTTGGAGGGCGGCGCCACGGCCTGACCTTGTCCCTGGCCTCCCTGCCCTCGGTCCGACATGGAGTCCATCATCATGTACCCCATTCCCATGCCAGCGCCCAGGCCCACGCCCGCGCCCGCAAGGCCACCACCAGCTCCCCCGTCGGGGTTGTTGGCCGCCTCGCGCACCGCGTGCCCGGTCTGGTAACCCATGTAATCGGTGCCCAGGACCTGCATCGAGGAACGCATGTCCACGGCCTTCTGCACCTCCTCGGGCATGCTGATGTAAAGGCCTGAGAGCTTCTGGATCTCAAGGCCGTACATCTGGAAGTGGTCCTTGGACCGGTCCAGCACGAACTGCTCGATCTCGGTGAGCCGGGACGCGATGTCGGTGACGGACATATCCCGCTCCTTGAGGTCGCCAAGCACGTCGTAGATCAGCACCACCATCTGCTCTCGGAGGCGGGCCTCCACCTCGGCCGCGGTTCGGAATCCCATGGTGCCGACGAACTGGTGGATGAAGTTCTCGGGGGCTATGACCCTGTATCGGAACTCCCCGAAGATGCGCAGGTTCACGATGCCGAAGTCGGGGTCCTTGAAGGGGTACGGTTGCTTCGATCCGTACTTGCCATCGAACGGCCTCTTCTGCATCCAGATCAGCTCGGCCTGCTGACGAACCCCCGACAGCGCCTCAACTATCCTCCCCACAATGGGTGCGTTCAAGGATGAGAGGGCGTAACGGTCGGGACGGTCGATGTAACCGAGGACCTTGCCATCACGGTAGAACACCGCGTACTCGTCCTCGCGGACGACTATGTTGTCGTTCAGCCTGATGTTCCGCTGGAGCCGGTACATCAGTATACCGCGTTTCTGCCCGTCCTCCCACTTGAAGGTCTCTGCTCCGATGAGGCTCATTTCCTTTCACCTCCCCTCATAGATTGTAGATGCCCGCGATGATCGGGATACGGTCCCCGAAGGCCCGCTCGAAACTCAGAAGCTCGTCCTTGATCGCACGGAGGGCCTCCGTCGCGCCATTCTCGTCGCCGCTACGTACGAGGTTGAGAAGGGAAGCCTGTGACTGGTCAAGGGACTGGATGGACCTGATCATGGAGGCGTCGTACTCGTAGAGCCGGTTGAGCTCCGGCTCCTCTATCCTCACGGCGGGTGAGAAGCCAGTGTAACCCTGCTCCGCGTGCCTGACCTTTCCCTCGAGGGTCTGCACGTGGTTGATCGCACCTCCTATCCTGTCGATGTTCTTGGACTGGTACTCCTCGACCATGCTGGACCGCGCCTCCTCCAGACCCTGCCTGACCTGAATGAGGCCATCGGCCATCTGGAGCCTGAGGATGCTGTCGGCCGCTCTTATGTCCTCCCTTTTCCGGTAGCCCCTGAAGCCCGGGATGACCAGCTGTATCTTCTTGAGCAGCCCCCGGTCGTCCTCGACCTGATCTCTTATGTCAACCATCCGCTATCCCGTCCGATCCCGATCATCTCCCCGAAGGGTCGGCCCATCCTCAACGGTCGGGCAAACATGTCCCTCAGGGATATCTGAAATAAGGTGGATTACTGTATATAATACCTCCGAGCCTGCCACTGGCGCTCAGCACGGGGGCGTCACCGCTCTCTGGTGCGGTACGTCAACACAACCATGAGGATGAGGCCGATGACCATGATCAACACGATGTTGAGCAACCACCCCTCTCCGGAGGGTTCCGGTGAGCTTATCGCCAGCTCGAGGGTGAGCACCTGGTCCCGGTCGAGGTTGCGTGGAGTGACCTTGTAGGTCTGGCTGTGGCCCCGCCATTCCACCAGGGCCTCGTGGGGGTTCTCCATGTCGTTGTCGTTCTCGCCACCCACCGTGTACGTCGACATGTGGGCGGGGAAGAGCTTCCCGTCCTCCCCTGTGCTACCGTTCGTGAACTCGTCCCCCGAGCG
Organism: Methanobacteriota archaeon; assembly: GCA_030594725.1. GTDB lineage: Archaea > Thermoplasmatota > DTKX01 > DTKX01. Next base: position 1,943 of record JAUVEQ010000190.1, on the reverse strand, counting down.
TCCGTAGAGGGTGACGTTGGCGCCTTCCAGGGGTTTGCCCTGGTCGCTCTCCACGTAGATCGTGATCGTCGAAATGGAGACCGCGTACGACCCGGCATCGAGGGATGTCACGTCCAGCAGCGAGACGGACGTGCCCCCCTCGAAGCGTGGACGGCTGTTATGCCTCAGGAAGACCTCCGCGTCCCCGGGCTCCTCGAACACCACGCCCTTGAAGAGGGGGCTACTGTTCCAGTAACACTCGATGGCCTCGGCTGAGGTGTTCCCCAGGTCGCAACCGATGATGGTGGCGTTCCCACCCCTCGCGAAGCTCAGGTGGTGGTAGTTGGCGGAAAAGTCGCAATCCTTGATGGTCGGGGTCACGTTCTCGTAGCAGTACACTCCCACTACGTTCCCCCTGAAGATGCACGATGTCGCCTTGCCGCCGGCACCGGTCTCCCACTCCAGGCCAAGGACGCTGTTGTCGATGAAATCGCAATCGGTCGCCTCGATGGCGGCGTCGCCGCGTGCCAACACCCCGTAGCGGCACTTGCGGAAGGAGCAGTGGTCCAGGACGGCACTACCAGAGCTGACCAGCAACCCGGTGTCAGCTCCCTCGAAGACGGCATAGGTGAGCACGTTCTCGCTCTCTGGGTCCGAAGGCATGAGCCGCAGGTCGGCCCAGTAGTTGGGCTCGATGGGACCTGTGACGTTCGACACGAACAGCACGGGCAGCTCGGACGTACCCTCTGCCCTCAGCTCTCCCCTGACCTGGATGCCCACATCCTCGTCGAACATCACGATGACACCCGCCTCGATGACCAGGCGGACCGTGGGCTCGATCTCGATGGAGCTGCTGAGCACGACAGGACTGTCATCGAGGGTCCACCGCATGTCCGTGAGGTCGGGGGGAGCGGCCGTCGCCCAGTCCTCAGGAGGACGGGTCGTCGCGAGGGGGAGGAGAAGTGTCAGGAGAACGACGATGACAAGCGTTCGGAAGAGATGTCCGCTCAAGGTGGTCCCTCGTCTCATCACTCGATAGGCCAGGGAGATATTAGTACCTTAGGGGGCCCGCTAGCCAAGGGAATCCTCGAGGTTGGCGAGCAAGGTGAGGAGCTCGTTCGCCAGATCGGTATCGGTGACCTTGTTATCGATCTGGACCTCCAGAACGAGGATGCGAGACAGGATCTTGTTGGTACCGCCCTCGTCGATGGCATCCAGCAGGTCGTCGAACAGACCCGAGATGTGGGTCCGGTCCTTGCTCTTGACGAAGGACGAGGCTGGCGCGGTATTGACAACGTCCTGACCGTCCTCGGCCGCGGAGGCCAATGTGTCGACGGTAACGGATGTGGTGGCGGTGGTGGACGCCCCGTCGTTGTCCGTTACGGTGAACTTCACCGTGTAGGTACCAGAGGAGGTGTAGGCGTGGACGACGGAGGTTCCCGTACCCGAAGTACCGTCCCCGAGGTCCCAGGCGATGGTAATGGTATCGGCGGTGCCCTTGTCCGTCGCCTGTCCAGCGAAGGTGACGTTGTCGTAGGGCAGCAACGGGTCGCTGGAGGCGGTCACGGAGGTTATGATGGCAGAGGGCGCCGCGTTGCTCAGGGACAGGGATATCGTTTTGACGTCCTGTCTCCCGTCATCGTCGGTGACGGTGAGGGTGGTGGTGTAGGTCCCTTCGTCGGCGTAGGCGTGGGAAACGGAGATGCCCGTACCGGTGGAGCCGTCCCCGAATTCCCAGGAGTACGTGAGGAGTGGCAGGTCCGAAGGGGTGTCCGTGGAGGTCACCCCGGAGAAGCCGATGAGGTCGCCCTCCTCGGCGGTGGTGTGGTCAGAGGTGAGGCCCGCGACGGGGACCACGTTGTTGACGGTGACCGACAGAGAGTCCGTGGCGGTGAGACCGTCGGCGTCCGTGACCGTAAGGGTGACGGTGTAGGTCCCCTTCTTCGGATAGGAATGGTCCATGG
>JAUVEQ010000309.1 GCA_030594725.1 Methanobacteriota archaeon | reverse complement strand
AGGGCGTTGGTGACGACCTCGGGAGGAGGTTTCGCCCTCATGGTGGAGGGCGTGAGCCTGGCCGGCATGATCGAGACCCCCGTCGTCATCCACCTGGCCCAGCGACCCGGTCCCGCCACCGGCCTCCCCACCCGTACAGAGCAGGGAGACCTCAATCTGGTCCTGTACGCGGGCCACGGCGCGTTCCCCCGCATCATCCTGGCTCCCGGAGACATCCACCAGGCCTTCCACCTGACCCGTCAGGCCTTCGACCTGGCCGACCGGTTCCAGGTCCCGGTCTTCGTGCTCACCGACCAGTACTTGATGGACACGTACTACAACACGCCTCCCGTGGACATGGACTACCCCGCCCCGGAGAGCCACGTGGTCACGACGGGCCCGGACTACAAGCGATACACCATCACCCCCGACGGCATCTCTCCCCGGGGCATACCCGGCATGGGCGATGGCCTGGTGAAGGTGGACTCCGACGAGCACACGGAGGACGGCTCCATCACCGAGGACCTCGATGTCCGCAACCAGATGGTGGAGAAGCGCCTGCGGAAAGCCGACGCGATGATGGGGGCCGTGATTCCACCGGTGGTCATCGGTCCAGGGAACGCTCCCCTCCTTGTGATCGGCTGGGGTTCCACCTACCGCGTCATCCGTGAGGCGGTCGGGAACATAGGAGGCGAACGCATCGCCTTCATGCACCTTCAGCAGGTCTATCCCCTGCCTCCAGAGGTCGAGACCATGATAGGTTCGACCCAGAGAGCGGTCATCATCGAGGGGAACGCCACATCCCAATTGGGAAGGCTCATCCGCTCCGAGACGGGGATCCACATCCCCGACCGGTTGCTCAAGTACAATGGCATGCAGTTCTCCGTGGAGGAGGTCCAGGCCTATCTCGAAGGCGTGCTCGAGGAGGTGGGGTGAGATGGTGGCACCCGAGGAGTTCGACATGGGCGACATCGACATCGCATGGTGCCCGGGCTGCGGCAATTTCGCCATCCTCAAGGCCCTCAAGAGGGCCCTGGCGGAACTGGGCAGGGAGCCCGGCGACGTGGTGATGGTCTCCGGCATCGGCCAGGCCGCCAAGACCCCCCAGTACCTCCAGTGCAACTACTTCAACGGGCTCCACGGCCGTGCGCTCCCGCCTGCCACGTTGATAAAGTCCGTGAACCCCCGCATGACCGTGGTGGCCGAGTCTGGGGACGGGGACATGTACGGCGAGGGCGGCAACCACTTCATCCACACCATACGCAGGAACGTGGACATCACCAACATCGTACACGACAACATGGTGTACGGGCTGACCAAGGGACAGGCATCCCCCACCAGCATGATGGGGTTCCGCACGCCGGTACAGGTCGAGGGGGCTATCCTGGAACCCTTCAACCCAATGGCGGTCGCCATCTCCCTGGACGCCTCCTTCGTGGCCCGGGTCTACTCCGTGGACGTCGACCGCACGGTGGAGGTCCTCAAGCAGGCCATCGCTCACAAGGGCTATGCCCTGGTGGACGTCCTGCAGCCCTGCGTGACGTTCAACAAGGTCAACACCTACGAGTGGTTCCGGGAGAACTCATATTACCTAGAGGATTCTCATGATCCCGGGGACCGGGTGGAGGCGTTCCGACGCGCCTCCGAGAAGGACCGGCTGCCCCTCGGAATATTCTACGTGAACCCGGGCAAGAGGTCCTTCGAGGAGAACCTGGGCGTGTACGCCACCGACGACACCCCCATTCACGAACGGCCATTGGACAGGCGTGAACGCCTGGACAGCCTCCTCCGGTCCATGAGATGAACAGAAAGAGGAGGTTTGACGATATGAACATGGAGATAGGCGGCGATGCCCCGGCCTTCTGCGCGAAGGACACGTACGGGAAGGAGCATTGCCTGGAGGAGTACAACGGGAAGTGGGTCGTCCTTTACTTCTATCCGAAGGACAACACCCCCGGGTGCACCATCGAGGCGGTGGACTTCACCGCCCGCAAGGGCGAGTTTCAGCAGATCGACACCGAGGTCATCGGCGTCTCGGCGGATTCCGAGAAGAGCCACCAGAAGTTCACCGACAAGCACAAGCTCGAGATCACCCTCCTTTCGGACCCGGAGCACGAGATCATGCTGTCATACGGGGCCTGGAAGGAGAAGAGCATGTACGGAAAGACCTTCCTGGGCATACACAGGAGCACGGTGCTCATCGACCCCGAGGGCAAGGTGGCCTACCACTGGCCGAAGGTCAAGGCCAAGGGCCACGCGGACCAGGTCAAGGAGAAGCTGGCGGAGCTGCAGGGTTGAAACCTGACGGTAAGGATTATCAGCGGGATTCAGACGATATCCAATGTAGAGACCCCATTGTTTAGTGTATGAATATTTGAACCCTGATTCATGAATCCCGATTCATAACTAGAATTCTTGGGATGAAATCACAGTTCCGACAGTAAGGATCGTTGGCGGGGATTGGAGAAATGATGCCGACAATCAGGGGAACCGGTAAGTTTCAGGATTGTCGGAAGGCTCCATTTTTCCTGTGCAGTACAATAATAGTTATCTCTTTTATCCAGATAATGGGGGTAAAACACCCAACAACGACAGAACGGTCATAGCGATGCTTACAGGACCTGGGAGGATCGGATCTGTGCCACCCACGACCTTGGCCCCTGCGCCCACCGTGGCCGGACTGGCCTTCCCAGGCAGCCTGGTCCTGTCAAGCAGCACAACCCCCGGCCCCAGCTCGGCCCCCGTGCCCACGCTGCAGTCGGGGCCGATGTGGCACCCCGGTCCGGTTCGAACGGCCATCGCCTTGTGGAGGATGGGCAAGGTATATCAGTGATATCTATATATAGTGTCGTTGTTTAATGATACATATCACTGACACCTATATATAGTATCAAGTAAATACCGATACCCATGACGACAGACGGCACGGCACTCCTGGCGGATGCAGTGTTCGAGATCCTGCAAGCCCACCTCGACCTCCCGAAGGGAGCGGAGATGGTCGCAAACGGTAGCGTCCGTGGGCTTGAGGGCATACTCCTCCCCGACTACACGGTCCGGTCGGAGACCGTCCAGTACCTGGTGCAGGTCAAGCATCGGCTCAACGTCCAGGACCTGGCATTGGCCCTCCTCGCGAGGGAATCCCATCGGAGGGGGGAGGGCTCGGGGACGACCCCCTCCGAACCGGTCCTGATATGCAAGGTGGTCCCCCCTGACCTACAGTCGCTGGCGGATTCCGTGGACATCCACGTTCTGAGGCTCGACTGGGAGGTGTCGCTCCCAGGAAGGTCGAGGGAAGGGTCCACGCAAAGGGCACGCAAGGTCACCTCTGAGAAGTCCTGGAGAGTGGTCTACACCCTGCTGGCCTCTGGTCCCACGTCCATAAAGGCCCTCGCTCGAAGGGCTGACCTCTCCTACGGATGGACCCACGCGACCGTCGCCAAGCTGATGGACATGGGAATCGCCTCCCGCACCGCGGAAGGGGTCACCATCGTTGACGTGGCGAAGCTCCTGAACGGCGTGGCCTGGGAGAGGCCCTTCAGGGAGCTTAGGAGGATGACCCTGAGGATCAAGGCCGGGGATGCCATGGCAGCGGCCAGGACCGTACAGTCCATCCTCGACGAAAGACACATCGACCACGCGTTCACTGTCTGGACAGCCGGTGACCTGTACACTGGCTCTCTGAAGCGGGGCGATTCCGTCCATCTCTACGTCCGCCGGGACCGATGGACGGCGGCGAGCAACAAGCAGATCGCCATCGAAGTCGGTGAGCTGAACAAGCGGTTGGTTGAGGCTGGACGACCGTACCTTCTGGCCGGACCTGGACGATGGGGCACTGCTGATCCATGGCTTGGAATTCCGGTACAGTGGTCGCAGATCTCGAACGTCCGCGCCATCGTCGAGGCCTCGCCAGAAGGTTACGACGTCGAACCTTCGCAGGGCACCCACTTCTTCCAGAACATCGTCTCACTGCGGGTCGGCTACCTCACCCTGCCGCCTGGGGCGGACAACCC
>JAUVEQ010000313.1 GCA_030594725.1 Methanobacteriota archaeon | reverse complement strand
GGCATCCGCGAGGCTCTTTTCCATCTCTTTTTGGACCTTCCTTCGGATGATCTTGTCCATCTCCTTGTCGTCCATCCATCTCAACCTCCTGGTGGCGGCGGTTGCATGGGTATCCCCGTTAAAATGGATTTGGGCGTACCTATGAGGGGCCACCGTCGCGGTCGTGTTACCTCATTGCAGCTCGGCGAGGGCGTTGAGGAGCAGGGCGTCCGCATCCTTCATGAGCTTCACCGCCTCGTCGATTAGCTCTGCCGAAGGCACATCCCCCATCTCCCTGGCCTTCACCGCCCACTCGGAGTAGCCGGCCTCGTGGGACCTGTTGTGCTCGACCCAGTGACTGATCAGGCGCTTGAGCTTCTCCCTGTCCTCCTCCATCGTCAATGTCATTCCTCCTTCGACCCGGGAATGGTCGGCGGACAGCATAAAGGTGCTGACGAACGGGGCTGGCCCCCTATCAGGTCCCCTCGATCGTTATGCAGAACTCGTCGCAGAGCCGGAACTCCACGGGTTCCCAGGAGTCGGGAATGCTGAAGTGGACCTGGAAGACGAAGGCCTCGCCGGCCGTGAGGTTCGCGGGCACCGGGTCCCCGGTCGTGGCCCTGGGACCTATGTAGCCCTCCGTGTCGTTGTACATCCTGGGCAACATGCGGGGCACGTCGAACTGGCCCGTCCACAGGTTCTTGATGGTCAGGTTGTAGTAGGTGGTGTTGTTGAGCCCGTCCTCGCTGAGCCACCTTCCCTGGGCGTTCAGCGTCATGTTGAGCTGGTACCGCACGAATATGGTCCAGTTGGCGTTACCCTCGTTGCCCCAGAGGTCCGTCACGGTTATGTTGACCCTGTAGGTGCCCTCCCGCTGGTAGGTGTGGTTCACGCCGGAGATCCACTGGCTGATGAAGGGCTTGCCCCAGTAGGTGGTGTTGTCCCCCATATCCCATCGGAAGTCCAGGGCATCGAACTTGGTGTCATCGTCCTTCACGTTGGAGGTCTCGAACTGGACCTCCTCTCCCACCCAGGCCTCATCGGGCCCCGTCATGTCCACCCTGGGTTCGGGGTCTGGCTCCTTCTCCTCCTCGCCCAGGCAGCCCGCGAACAGGGCCATGACCAGTATGATACCGACGACCGCCGGTCCCAGCGATGGTCTCCACTCCATATTTCCACCCCTCTCGGTCTGTCGCGACCTCCATTGCTCTAGGTCGTGCATATTAAAATAGATTGCCTCTTTGAACGGGCCCAATTCTCAACAAATGAGATTAATGGCCAATTCTTGGTGCATTTCCCGGCCGAGTGCCGATAGGGCCCCGGGGGGCGAAAGGCCTAATACGGCCCAGCCCGCTTGCCCCGCTCGATGGACATAGAGGAGAGGACCATCCAGGCCGGTGGCGTCAAGGTGCACGCCCGCGTGGCGGGCGAGGGCGAGCAGGTGCTGGTCCTCCTCCACGGCGCCGAGGCCGATGGGGCGATGTGGGAGCCCTACATGGAGGGGCTGGCCAGTGGCCGCCAGGTGCTGGCCATCGACCTGCCTGGCCACGGTGGGTCCCACGTGACGGCCGACATGGATTGCTCCCCAGTGGGTGTGGCCGACTGGTTCTTCGAGGTCCTGGCCGCGGAGGGCGTTGAGACGGCCGCGGTGCTCGGTCATTCCTTCGGGGGTGTGGTGGCCTTCAACCTTGCCCTGGAGGTGCCGGAACTGGTGAGCCACCTCATCGGAGTGAACGTGGCCAACTTGAACCTGTCCACATCGGGGTTCCGCGAGGGCGCCGACAAGCTCATGAAGGCCCTGGCAAAGGGCGATCTGGATGATGGGACGACCCGGACCATCCTTGCCCGCATCTATGACAAGGACCCCGATCACGAGGACATCGTCGCCGGTGCGGCCTTCTGGGCGGACCCGGGGGTGCGGACGTTCTTCGCGAACGGAGGACGCGAGTTCTCCCGCTCGCTGCCGATATGGAGGTTGCGAGAGGTGGAGACGCCGACCCTGCTCGTGTGGGGCGACAGGGACAGGTTCTTCCCCGTCGAGGATGCCCGCACCTCATCGCTGTACATCCCCCACTCTCGCCTGGTCGTGATCGAGGGCGGCGGCCACTCGCCCTTCTCGGACGCCCCCGACATATTCTACATGACCGTCGACGCGTTCCTGTCAGTTTAGGCAAAGGGCTTGCTGAACGGGCCTGGACACGGGTTTTTCATGGTTTGTCACAAACCGTAAGGATTAATGTGCATGAGGTACTTTCACCCTTGGGATTTTGGTCCCCTTAAAGGAGTGCGAGAAAATGATGACCGCGATCGTTTGTAACGGGATAGAGAACAAGAACCTCTTCCCGACGTTCATATTGGGTTCTGCCGCTGTGGCGCTGGGGGGAGAGGTCGTCCTCTTCTTCACGCCCAGCGGAGCGCCGGCGTTGAAGAAGGGCTTTCTGGAGCAGGTGAGCGGAAAGGGCATGCCTGAGATGATGGAGATGGTCAACGACTTCCTGGAGTTGGATGGCCGCATCGTAGCCTGCGAGCTGTTCGTCGATGCACTGGACATGCCCGAGTCCGAACTCCGGGAAGGGGTCGAGGTCGTCGGAGGGACCGGTTTCCTCGCCGACATCAGCGACGCCACGATCACTTTCTCTTTCTGAGGGATGAAAAATGACCACGCACAACCTAGACGCCCTGGGCCTGAAGTGCCCACAGCCAGTGCTCAAGGTGGCCATCATGGCCAAGCAGATACAGCCTGGAGACATGCTTGAGATAGTAGCCGACTGTGAATCGTTCCCCGTGGACATCGAAAAGTGGTGCACCACCACGGGAAACACCCTTCTCTTCTGCGCCGTAGATGGCGACGGGAAGGCAAAGGCCCAGATACAGTTCTGATCCCATCCTATGGACTTCTGGCGATCGTATGACTACTTCGGACGCGAAGGCCGATAGCCAGGGGTTCCAACCCCGTGTGGTCGGCTTCCTGTGCAACTGGTGCTCCTATGCCGGGGCGGACCTGGCTGGCACCAGTAGGCTGGATGTTCCCGCCGCGATATCGCCCATCAGGGTGATGTGCTCGAGCAGGGTGGACCCCGTCCTCATAATGACCGCGCTCCTGCGCGGCGCAGACGGGGTCCTGGTGGCAGGGTGCCACCCTGGCGACTGCCACTACGACAAGGGAAACTACTACGCTAGGCGACGCTTCGCCCTGACGGACCAGATCCTGACGTCCCTGGGGCTGGAGCCCGAGAGGGTGAGGCTGTCCTGGGTGTCCGCGTCGGAGGGACCCAGGTACGCCGAGGTGGTCAACGAGTTCATCGAGGAGATCCGGGAGCTTGGTCCCAACCCCATGCGGACCAACAGGAGCCTGTGAGGGGTGATGAGCATGGATGAGAACAATGGTCACGACGATGTCCTGGTGATCGGCGCCGGCATGGCCGGTATCGAGGCGAGCCTTCGGCTGGCCCAGGCGGGAAGGCATGTACACCTGGTGGAGGAGCGTCCCTGCTTCGGGGGTTCGGTGATCCGTTTCGAGGACATCTACCCGAACATGGACTGCGCCACTTGCATGATCGCCCCCCTGCAGCAGGACCTGCTCCAGAACGCCTCCATCGACCTGCTCACCCTGTCGCGGGTCGAGAAGGTGTCCGGGAAGGACGGCGAGTTCAAGGTCAGGGTCAAGAGGAAGGCCAGTTACGTCAGCGCCGAGACCTGCATCGGCTGCGGGATGTGCTTCGAGGCCTGCCCCGTGAGCCTGGACAACGATTTCGAGGAGGGCATGGCCCAGCGCAAGGCGATCTACATCCCCGCCGCGGGGGCACTGCCCAACGTGCCCAGCATTGACACCGACAATTGCTTGAGGTTCAAGGGCGAGGAGTGCAACGCCTGCATCGAGGCCTGCATGTTCGAGGCCATCGTCATGGACGATAAGGACCAGGTGCTGGACCTGGACGTTGGAGCCATCCTGGTGGCCACCGGTTACGGATTGATGGAC
>JAUVEQ010000081.1 GCA_030594725.1 Methanobacteriota archaeon | reverse complement strand
TGTCCTCCTGGATCTCCCCCTCCATTTCGCTCAGTTCCTTATCCAGCTGGTCGAAAAGGTCACTACTCATGGTATCCCGTTCAGGATAATGGTCGATGGTGCTTATAAACCCTTCCGTGTCCTCCCAGGCACCTGGGAATCATGCGTTGGGTGTGGTCCCGAAGGGGGCCACCGGTGGGGCTGTATGATGCCTCGGGGGTAAATTATGGGAGGGGGACATTAGCTTCCGGGTGGACAAACGGGTTCCGAGGATTACGCCAAGGGGAGGCCCGCGATCAGGACCCGAAGGCTCGCTAAGGTCCGGTCCCTCATGAACACAATGTACAGGTGCAATTGACCACAACCGTCATCAAAGGCGTCCCTTCTTCCGTTTCCCAGCCCTAGCGGCCCGCCGGGCATCCTTGCTTTCGCGGATTCGGTTCCCCTCGGCCCTCCGTCGCTCGATCTCGTCGGTGTTCATGTGCACTGGGCACGTGTAACCGAGCCGGCAGAGCCTGCACTTCTCCTTCGAGACGGGCTGATGGGGACGGACCAGATGCCCATACTTTCGGCGAGGCAGGCGATCACCGGGACCCCCAATGGACTGCGAGGGCTTAGCCTTTTTCCGACGAGGGTGCTAAATCCGTAGAATCGGGTTGAACCTAGACCCCCTGGATAGTGTTATTTGCATGGAAACATTTTTATCACCCGGAAACCTTTCAACCATAACTAGCTTCGTCTAGGTGATGGGATGGGATCAGAGCCTAGGATAGTCCGACAGCGGATGCTGATACCACTGGTAACGCTCTTCTGGAGAGCCAGGGTCGATAAGTCGAAGGACAAGGTCCTGAAGGCCGACCTGATCAGCTATCGCACTGTGGACCTCGAGCTCGAGGCCCAGTTCAAGGACGTCCGAAGGCAGCTCAACGAGTACGACCGCTCACGTGAACCGGAGGCCAAGGGACGCTGGAACAAGGTCTGCGGGGAATGCGGGTACGTCAATCACGAGCGACACCGTTTCTGTGAGAGCTGCGGATGCGACCTGGTGAAGGAGGTCCTCGAGGTGGTACACATCTGCCCCAAGTGCAGGACCTCCGTGGCCAAGCACGTCCGCGAGTGCCACGAGTGCGGCGCCGAGTTCTGGTCCCCCATCATCCTGCGCAAGACCCCCGCCAGAGTATGCCGAGGGACCGAGCAGGTACAGGACGAGGATCCCAAGTAGGGGAGGTGGCCCAATGACCAAACAGGTTACCCAGGACGAGGCCCGCAGGGCGATCGAGGCCCTCGAGCGGGAGATCGACATGAAGGACCGCCTGATACAGATGAGGGTGGCCCTCGACTACCTGACCGAGTTCATCGACCCTTCATACAGGGAGGAGTTCATCACGGCGGAGAGGGCAGCACGTACCGAGGAGGAGATGACCAGGCTCCTGATAGTTGCCCGGCGCCACATCGCCCAGAAGACACTCATCGAGATCCTGGACATTGACATCTGAAAAGAGCATGGTAATCCGCTGGGGTAGGGAACAAGATGTATCTAACGGAGATAAATCTGGAGAACTTCAAGTCATTCGGCAGGAAGATACGGATCCCCTTCCAGGAGGGGTTCACCGCCATCACCGGCCCGAACGGCTCGGGGAAGTCCAACATCGCTGACGCCATACTGTTCGTCCTTGGACCCAAGTCATCCAAGGCCATAAGGGCGGGCAAGCTGACGGACCTGATATTCAACGGGGCCAAGAGCAAGCGCCCCGCCAAGAGCTGCCGTGTCTCGCTGGTGTTCGACAACTCGGACAGGGTGCTGCCCATCGACAAGGACAAGGTCACCCTGACCCGGGTGGTCAAGATAAGCCCCTCGAAGTCCGAGGCCTACTACAGCTACTTCTACATCAACGGCCGCAGCTCCTCCCTCAACGAGTTCGACCAGCTGCTGGCCCATGCCCGGATATCCGCCGACGGCTACAACTTCGTCCAGCAGGGCGACATCAACCGCGTCGTGGCCATGTCCAACCTGGAGCGCCGCCGCATCCTCGACGACATCGCTGGCATCACCCGTTACGACCAGGACATCCAGAAGGCGGAGAAGCAACGCGTGGATGCCGAGACGAACCTCGAGAAGATCGGGATCCTACTGGACGAGATCAAGCGGAACATCACGGCCCTCTCCCGGGACCGGAGCAACGCCATCACCTACAGGGAGCTGCAGGAACAGCTCCAGCTGGCCAAGGCCCAGATGGCCCACAAGAAGCGGGAGGAGATAGAGGACCAGACGCGGGGGGTCGCCGCCCAGATCGGCGAGTACGACCAGGAGCGGGGCACCTATCGCCATTCCATCGAGGACAATCGCAAGCTCCTCGAAGAGCTCGAGAGGACCCTGTCCGGGGTGGAGAAGGAGATCATCCGTGTCGGTGGCGCCGATGCCGAGCACCTGAAGGAGGAGATCGACAAGGTCCGCCTCGAGCGCTTCCGGGCCGAGGACAGGGAGGAGAAGGCCAAGGACCTTATCGATGAGCTCAAGACGGCGAAGGCCACCCAGCAGCAGGAACTGCGTGGCATCCGACGGCAGCTCACGACCTACAAGAAGCAGTTGGACGACTTCGACAACGACATGGGGGTCCACAAGAAGGTCATCGATGACCTCCAGACGGAGCTGGAGGCTGCGAACGCCGCCGCCAGGGATACCTCCAAGGACATCGAGACCATCCAGAGGGACATCGCCCAGGTCCGGAAGGAGCACGACGAGGCCCTCGAGGACCAGCACGCCCTCGCCCTTGAGAGGGACAGGGCCAAGGAGCGGATGGACAGGGCCTCACTGGAGCTGGCCCAGCTCGAGGAGAGCATGAAGACCCTCGAGTTCGAGCTGAAGGACCTGGAGTTCTCCACCTCCGACATCTCGAAGGCCTCCAAGAACAAGCGGGACAGCATCAAGGAGCTGCAGGGGACCATCTACTCGTCCAAGGCCGAGGAGAAGCGTCTCATGAAGGAGGCGAACGACCTGGAGAACGAGGTCAAGCGCCTCTCCCGGGATTTCAACTCATTGAAGGCCGAGTCCGAGGCGGCCATCCAGCTGGAGAAGGGGTACACCCGGGCCGTGAACGCGGTGATCGATGCCCGCGACAGGGGCAAGTTGCGAGGGGTGCTGGGCACCATAGCCGAGCTGGCCGAGGTCAGCAAGAAGTACGAGAACGCCCTCACCGTGGCGGCCGGTGGTCGCATGCAGTCCGTCGTCGTAGAGGACGATGAGGCCGCGGCCCAGTGCATCAACTACCTGAAGAAGACCAACATCGGCCGCGCCACCTTCCTTCCCCTCAACAAGATGCGCAAGGGTCGACCCGGTGGGAAGGCCCTCATGGCCGTGCAGCACGACAACGCCATCGGCTTCGCCCGGGAACTGGTGAAGTACGACGAGCAGTACGAGTCGGCATTCTGGTACGCCTTCGGGGACACCGTGGTGGTCAAGGACCTCAACACCGCCCGCAAGCTGATGGGCGGCGTCCGGCTGGTCACCACGGACGGGGAGCTCACCGAGGCCTCTGGAGCAATGATCGGTGGCGCCCTCGCCAAGTCCATGATCCGGTTCGGGGCACCCGCCAAGACGGAGTTCGACCAGGTGAAGAAGGCCCTCAGGCAGGCGGTGGACCGGAGCGACACCGTATCCGCCAAGCTCCAATCCCTCCGGGAGACGATGTACACCACCGAGACCGAACTGCGGGAGCTCAGCTCAAAGGAGGGCACCGACTCCTCCAAGCTGGAGGACATAGGGGTCCGGCGGAAGGACTACAAGGGCCGGCTCAAGACCATGCGCGATGAGCGCAAGAAGCAACAGAAGGTCACCATCGATGCCCAGGCAGAGGTCGACAGCAGGGAGTCGGACCTCAAGGCCATCGTGACCCGCCTAGCGGAACTGGAGGTCAAGCGGGATGCCCTGTCCATAAAGGTCAACAAGGCCACCCCCAAGGACCTTTCCCAGCGCATCGCGAAGCTCCACGATGGGAGCGCCGACGCCCGCGAGAGCCTCCGGGACGCCGAGTCCAAGATGGAGACCGTCCAGACCCAGAACGGGCTCATGCAGAAGCACGAGTCCGACGTGGTGGGCAAGATCGAGGAGATCGAGAAGGACCTGGAAGAGGCCAAGTCCGTCATCTCCGAGGCGAAGGAGACCGCCCGCGCCATGGATGTGGAGCTCAACGGGCTGCTGAAGATCGAGGAGCAGACCTCCTCGGAGGTCGAACGGCTCCGGACCACGAAGGAGAAGGCCTTCGAGGAGAAGACCAGGCTACTGGGCGATGTGGACGGCCTGGAGACGAAGCTGGAGACCCATGCGGACCTGATGATCCAGCTGAAGGTTAAGACCCAGGCCCTCGAGGGAGCCCTCCAGGAGGCCGAGGAGGAGTGCGCCCGCTACGACATCCAAGTGAAGCAGCCCCTGCCTCCCCTTGAGACCCTCAACGTCACCGTCAGGGACACCGAGGTCAAGATGGCCCGACTGGAGCCTGTCAACATGCGCTCCATCGAGGAGTACGACGTCCAGGTGAAGCGGCGGGACGAGCTGCAACAGGAGCTCAAGCAGCTGGAGAAGCAGAAGAAGGACCTCCTCAAGCTGGTCGACGAGCTTAACAAGAAGAAGAAGTACGGGTTGTACAAGGTCTTCGACGCCATCGACCGGAACTTCCAGGAGATCTTCAAGGAACTGTCCAACGGCGGCGACGCCCACCTTCAGCTTGAGAATCCGGACGAGCCCTTCGAGGGGGGTCTCATCATCGAGGCCCGGCCCCTGAACAAGAAGGTGCTGCGATTGGAGTCCCTGTCCGGCGGCGAGAAGTCCCTCACGGCCCTGGCCCTCATATTCGCGATACAGCGGTTCGACCCATCCCCCTTCTACCTCCTGGACGAGGTCGACATGTTCCTCGACGCGGTGAACGCCGAGATGGTGGCCCGCATGGTCGCCAAGAACTCCAGTTACGCCCAGGTCCTCATGATCTCACTCCGGAAGGTCACCCTCACCAAGGCGGACCAGCTCTACGGTGTGACCCTCACTGGAGGCGGGATCTCGGACGTGGTGGGGAAGGTCAACCTGGCCGAGTTCAAGACGGAACAACCACCCGAGGAGGGGAAGTCCGGTGGGAAGGGGAAGGGAAAGGCAACGGGAGGTGTGGTCCATGGCTAACGGGAAGGGACCCGGGGAGACCGCCTCCATATTCGGCGCGGACCCGTTGACTGCCGATCCAGCCCTCGCCGAATCCGTGGAGGGCGTGATCTCCCACCTGGTGTTCCACCGTAGCCTGATAGACGAGGAGGACTCGGGGGACCGTCTCCAGGGCTACATGGAGATGGTCCATAACATGCAGGAGGGCGCCCACGTGTCCATGGACGACCCCTTCGACAAGTCCATCGCCATCACCCTCGAGCTGGTGCTGACGGAGCACCTTAACCCCTGGGACGTCAACCTGATCGAGTTCTCACGATTGTACCTCAAGCGTGTAAAGAAGGAGAAGGACATCGACTTCATCACGGCAGGCCGCCTGATGCTCATGGCATGGTCGGTGCTCCGCCTCCAGACGGAGGAGGTGCTCGCGGCCCTCGAGCGTGTCAAGGATGAGGCCAACGGCGACATCGCGGACTGGTTCGACGATGCCCCCGAGTGGGCCGCCTACGACGAGCCCGACTACGTGTACACGAAGGAGGTCCTTCGGGCCGAGACCCCGCCCATAGAGGAGCGGGTCCAGCGCAGGACCCCCAGGCCCGTCACCCTCCTCGAGCTGGTGGACGCCTTCGAGGAGGCCCGGCGGGAGACGGAGCTCCGCAAGGGCATCGATGAGAAGCGGAAGGTGGCCCGTGAGCGCATCATGCGGGAGCGGGACATCCGTGTCGAGCGGATGATGCACAAGGAGTCCCTGGAGGACGACATCGTCGAGACCTGGGCACGCATCCTCACCCACAACGGGGACCCCATACCGCTGGAGGACCTGCACAAGGATGGTGTGGAGGACTACCTGACCATCTTCGTGGCGGCCCTGTTCCTGGCACTCCATGGACGCATCAAGCTGTGGCAGCGCAAGTTCCCGTACGGGACCATCCTCGTCCAGAAGATGAGGGACGGGAACCTGGGTGAGGAGCTCAAGGCCGCCCACGCGGTGGACAGGAAGAACAATTGAGTGTAGGAGGACGGTCAACCTCCCTCTACACCTGCCAGAGGAATTTCAATGAGGATCTCAAGGGTCGTCATCGATGGACGGATCGAGAAGGTGGAACCCATCGACCCTGGCCCGCCACTTCTTCACAGCCGGTACGAATGGAGCACCCGGTACCGTAAGAACCTCTTCCTGGAGGTGCTGACCTACACCATCGTGCTCGTGGTCGTCCTGTCCATTGTCGGCATCGTGCTCTACATGGTCATCCAGGACGTGGCTCTGATCGTGTTCATCATAGGCTTAGCGACCTTCTCCTTCCTCATCGCAGAGTTCTGGTCAAAGGGCATCTTCGGCCACAGGGTCCCCCCAGGCCTGTACCAGGAGGGGTTCATGCATCCAAGGGGGTTCTTCATCCCGTACATCGAGCTCCGGGGAGTGGAGGTCAAGGGTCCCTTCATCCCTCTCATCCCTCTGTTCCATGAGAGGGTCGTTCTCCAGCCCTATCACGAGAACAGGCTCGTGGACTACACCGAGTGGGAGGTGGACAAGCCCGTTCTGGGTGATGATGGTATCCAGGCCCTAAAAGAGAGGATTTCGGAAGTGGACGGGATGGAAGAGGGGTGAGGAGCTCACTCCGCCTCGACCAGATCGGTCCCGGGAGCGGTGACGATGAGGCTCAGCAGCTGATGTGCGTGGTCCTCGTCCCGGGTCTCGAAGGTGAGGTTGAGCTCCACCAGGCCGTAGGGCAGGTCGGGCACGTCCCGTCGGTGGCTCACCTCGAGTATGTTCGCACCGCCCTCGCTAATGGACTCGAGCAGGTTGAACAGTCGACCAGGCCTGTCCTCCATCTGGACACGGATCTGGAGTATACGACCCGCCTTGGTGAGGCCCTGGCGGATGATCTTGCCTATGTTGTTGATGTCCAGGTTGCCGCCCGAGATGAGACAGACCACGTTCTTTCCCAGATGGTTGACCTCGTCGAACAGTATGGCCGCGGTGGGCACGGCGCCGGCACCCTCCGCCACGGTCTTGTGGCGTTCCATGAGGAACACGAAGGCACGGGCGATCTCGTCCTCGTCAACGGTCACCACGGTGTCCACCATCTTGCGGATGATCGGCATGGTTATCTTGCCAGGCATCCTGATGGTGATGTCGTCGGCGATGGAGGTGACCCTGCGGATGGTAACGTGCTGGCCGTCGGGGGAGGGAACCTCCTGGGGAGGTGCTCCCGAGGCCTGGACCCCGATGATGTGGGCTTCAGGGTTCTTGGCCTTGATGGCGATGGCGATGCCGGAGATGAGGGCGCCTCCACCGATGGGCACGAGCACGGTGTCCACCTCGGGGAGGTCCTCGAGGAGCTCGATGCCGATGGTCCCCTGGCCCGCGATGACCTTCTCGTCGTCGTAGGGATGGATGAGGGTGTATCCCTCGTCCTTGGCGATGCGCTCCGTCTCGAGGTTGGCCTCGCCGTACGAGCCGCCGAAGTAGCGGACCTCGGCGCCGTAGTAGCGGGCGACCTCGGCCCGGGGCAGGGCCATGCCGGTGGGGACCACGACGACGGACTTGACACCCTGCATCGATGCTGCGCGGGCCACTGCAAGGGCGTTGTTGCCCGTTGATGCGGCGATGACCCCCTTCTCCTTCTCTGCGTCGGAAAGGGATGCGATCTTCACGAAGGCTCCGCGGAACTTGTAGGATCCGGAGCGCTGCTCGTTCTCTAACTTGAGGTAGACATTGGAGCCCGTCATCTCCGATAATGATCGGGATAGAATCATGGGGGTGCGCCTGTGATGGCCCTTGAGCACATCCCATGCGGATTCGACATCGGCCGCGTCTACAGCGATATGTTCCTCATCGCTCACGGCGCCCTCTTCATCCGCCATGAAGCTCACCTGATAACCGTTATCACAAGCTAGTATATAACACCACTGTTCAAGCTCCATTTGCAGGTAGGAACGGGAGTCCCCTGACCGGGGAGAGGGGGTGAATCTCCAAGGGAGCCTGGAAGGCTTCAAATATATAAACGTGGATTCCCCCCCGACGGGGTGCCTCAATGGGTTATACCATCGCCCAGAAGATCCTTGCCAGGGCAGCCGGCGAGGACCAGGTGGACGTGGGTCAGATCGTCTCTGCCCGGGTCGACCGTGCCATGTCCCATGAGAACGCTAAACTGGTCTCCAAGGTCTTCCGTGAGATCGGTGTGAAGGAGGTGTGGGACCCGGAGAAGATCGTCCTGCTCTTCGACCATCGGATCCCGGCCAACAACATCAAGACGGCCACGGCTCACAAGGACGTTCGGGACTTCATCGGGGAGATGGACCTCCCACACTTCCTCGGCGAGCGGGAGGGCATATGCCACCAGGTCATGGTGGAGATGGGCTTCGTCCGTCCCGGCGACCTGGTGGTGGGCACGGACTCCCACACCACGACCTACGGGGCCCTGGGAGCGTTCTCGACGGGCATTGGCGCCACCGAGATGGCGGGTGTCTGGGCCATGGGAGAGCTGTGGCTGCGGGTGCCCGAGACCATGCGCGTGGAGGTCCACGGGGCCTTCCGCAAGCGGGTGGGCGCCAAGGACCTGGTGCTCAAGTTCATCGGGGACGTGGGCGCCGACGGCGCCAACTACGCCGCCGTCGAGTGGGCGGGTGCCGCCATCGAGTCCATGGATGTGCCGGGCCGCATGACGATCTGTAACATGTCGATGGAGGCTGGCGCCAAGGCCGGGACCGTCGCCCCGGACGACCGGACGATCGATTACCTGAAGGGTCGCGTCGACCCTCCGTACGAGAACCTGGTCTATCCTGATGCCGATGGGACCTACATCTCCGAGCACCACTACAGCGCCTCGGAGCTGGAACCGATGATAGCCGCACCCCACAGCGTGGACAACGTCGGACCCATCTCCGAGTTCGAAGGGCTGGAGATCGACCAGGCCGTCCTTGGGAGCTGCACCAACGGACGTGTCGCCGACCTCCAGGCCGCCGCCGACGTCCTGGGAGGCGATCAGGTGGCCAAGGGCGTCCGTCTCCTGGTCATTCCGGCAAGCCGCCGCGAGCTGCTGGCCGCCATCAAGCTGGGCCTGATAGAGCAGTTCGTGCGGGCGGGGGCGTTGGTCCTCAACCCGGGTTGCGGACCGTGCCTGGGAGCGCACCAGGGCATAATGGCCCCGGGGGAGC
>JAUVEQ010000183.1 GCA_030594725.1 Methanobacteriota archaeon | reverse complement strand
TCCCTCAACGGGAGCGCCCCCAACGAGACCAGCTACGTCCTCGGCATAACGCTCTACAGCGGGGAGCTGGATGAAGAGGTGGCAGGCTCCGTGGCCATCCATCCCGGGGAGATGCACCGCCTGTTCTACGTGGACGGGGAGCTCAACGTCACCATCCATCCCATGGACGACCCCACCAACATCACCTTCCAGGGAACCTTCGAGGACCTGCCAGCAGAATACCACACCGACATCGGCGATCTGTTGTGGGTCGGGCGAGTCGGCGAGGAGGAGGAGACCCCGGGCATGGCATCCTGGACGGCACTGATGGCCCTTGGCGTTGTCGCGCTGGTGGCGGTCGGAAGGCGACGCCGCTAGTCCGTCCCCCTCCAAGCCGTCACGTGGTCGTTATCCGGAGCACCGTTGTGACAGAGGACCCCTGGTTGAGACCGTAGGAGATCTCGACGGTCAGCTCTGTGATGTCCCCCACGTTACCCTTGGCGAAGAGCACGACCGTGAAGCCACGGTCCTCGTCCGGAAGAAGGACCATCTCCGCCACCGGGGTCTCCGCGAACTCGAAGGCGTCATCTCCGTCGAAGCTGTAGTTGATGGCCACGTAGGTGTCCACCGTACTGTGGGAGACCAGCCTGAAGGTCACGTTCTTGATCTCGTCCTTGGTGAAGTTCCAAGAAAGATATGTGGACGAGATGCTGACGTCGAAGACCACGTCGCCCACGGCCAGGGGGAATCCGATGGTCGTCGTGGAGGAGTTGTCGCCCCGGAGGGTCATGTTAAGGGACACCCGCAGGTCCGTGGCCGAGGGAGTGCCTGGAGGCGGATAGACCCATATGAGGAGCTCGGCGGTCTCGTTGTTCCCAAGGTCGATGTAGGACAGGGGCGGGGTGCGGGCCACATCCTCGGGGGTCAGGTTCTTGATGTTCGAGTCGGTCAGGGTGTAATCCAGGTCCCCCTCGATGTGCAGGTCCAGGTCGAACCGGCTATCCCCGCCGGACCTGTTCGTGACCAGGTTCTTGAACCAAACCTCGAAGCTCTTTACGGTGTCCACCGCCACGAAGGCGTTCTCGGGCACATCCCGCGGTTCGATCCATCCCACGACGGCATGGAACCGTGGCGTATCCCTGACGCGTTCTTCGCTCTCGTCGGTGTATTCCACCTCGACCACGAAGTCCACGGTATCTCCCGCGACCGCATCCACGGGTGGTATGATCGTGACGTTGATGTAGGTGGTGTAGTTGGTGGACTTGTCCTTTGCGATCGTGAACGGGTCGCTCCATTCCGTCACCAGACCGTCGAACTTCACCGTGTCTTCGAATGTGTAGATCCAACCATGGTCGCTCTGAAGCCTCATCTTCACCTCGACACGCGTGTTGCCAGCATTGTAGAACACCAGGGTGTTGTTGGCAGTTGTGTTGAGGCCGATGTTGATGTCGGGCTCGTCGAACTCTATCTCCAGTTCGGGCGAGAGCTCCGCTGGCGCGAAGGGAGCTGGCACGAAGCATATCACCAGGAGGATGACCGTTGCAGCCCCCACGAACCATCTGTTCGGAGGCAGGGGTGATATGTCATTGAGGGGGGGCGGGTGGTGAAGCATCAGCAGGATGAACATCACGAACACTATCCACCCCCAGTAGCCTGTGTACCAGCTGATGAGGACCATCGCGACCACTGTGGCGATGCCCGCGAACTTGGCCTTGTCGGCGAAGGGGGCGCGGATGATGTGCCCCCCGTCCAGCTGCCCCGCGGGCAGCAGGTTGATCGCGGTCACCAGGAAACCCACCCAGCCCGCGAATGCGGTCGGATGTATGAGCACGCCCTCCGGGGTGGGCACCAGGTATGCGAGGGCCGTGTAGATGAGGGGCACGCCCAGTATCATGTACTCCGAGGCATCGTCACCCGCCAGGTGGGGGTCCCACGCCGTCAGCTTGAAGCCGAGGATCGTCACGAACACCGCCACGATGAATCCCGTGATGGGACCTGCGAAACCGATGTCGATGAGGGCCCGCTTGGAATGTATGGGCTCCCGGAGCGAGATGAAGGCACCGAAGGTCCCCAGGATCGTCGGGGCCGGTATGAAGAAGGGCAGCGAGGCCGCGATGCGATGCTTCCTTGCCATCACGTAGTGGCCCATCTCGTGAACGCTCAGGATGACCATGAGGGGCAGGGCGAAGTACAGGGCCCCGAGGCCGACCGTCTCCCATGACCAGAACGGGATGTCCTCGTAGGATGCCACGAAGAGCATGCCCGCGAAGATGGTGGAGATGATCGTGGCTATCAGCAGGACGATGTTGATGTTGATGCTCCTGAAGGAACGCTCGGGGATGCGGGTCACGTAGACGATGTATCCTGGCCGCTCCTGAAGGAGCATGGGAAGGTAGCCCAGGTCCAGAAGCTCTCGTCTACAGTCGTCGAAATCCTGTTCCAGTGTCCTCATGTCCAGCTGAACGAAGAAGGCGAATGCCTCTTTGTCGAATCGGACGTCGTTGACAATGAAGTACTTCTGGATGGTGGAGCGAAGGAGGTTCACAACGAAACCTAGGTCCTCCCCCTTGAAAGGATCGTGCTGCATGGCCAAGAGCTCCATGTTGGTGCGCTTATATAACGTTTGACCCCTCATTCCGGGGTGCTGGGACCCCTGTTCTGACCCCTATTCCATGTCGATGAGGGTCTTCTCTCCCACCGTCATCCTGTGGCTCTTGCCCCGCACGACGACCCGGTCGGCCAGGACGCTGTCGTTCAGCACGATGTTCCGAACGTCGCAACCCTCGCCCACGATGCACTCCGTGAGGACCGAGTCCCGTATCTCGGTGCCGCTGCCCAGGCTGACGTAGGGCCCCACCACGCTCCGCTTCACAATGCACTTGCCCTCGAGGGCCACCGGGGGAACGATGACCGAGTCCTCCAGGATCGCGGTCTCGTCCACGTGGTTGACGGGCGGAAGGTCCTCCAGGAGGCGATGGTTGACCCGCACCAGCATGTCAGGACGCCCGCAGTCGTACCATCGCTTGATGACGAAGCCCTTGAACACCGAGCCCTCCTCGGTCATCATCTGCATGGCGTCCGTCAGCTGGTACTCCCCCCGGGTGCGTATGTCCTGTTCCACGATGGTGTCGAGGGCAGAGAAGATGTCCGATGCGTTCTCGAATATGTAGACGCCCGCCAGGGCAGTGTCGGAGGGCGGGTCCTCGGGCTTCTCCACCATGGCGATTATCCTGCCGTTCCCGTCCAGCTCGACGATGCCGTACTTGCTCGGCTCGTCCACGACCTTGAGGCCGATGGAGGCATCGCAGGGCAGGTTGGCCGCGTGGGTGGCCAGCATCTCATCGTAGCCCATGCCGAATATCTCGTCGCCCAGGGTGATGATGAGGCCGCCCTCGGGAACGGTGGCCCTGGCTTGCAGGACGGCGTGTCCCAGGCCCAACTGCTTCTCCTGGGGCACGAAGTTGAACTTGAAAGTGTCCCCGTAGGCCTCCAGGCAGTAGGCCTCCACCTTGTCGGCCATGTAGCCGACGATCACGGTGACCTCGTCAACCACGCCCGCCAGCGCGTCCAGTATGTGCCCCAGGATGGGCTTGCCGGCCACGAAGATGAGGGGCTTGGGCCTGGTGAAGGTGAACGGGCGCAGGCGTATGCCCGATCCTGCGGCGGGAATGAGAGCGGTGTATCTTGCCATGGTCCTCACCCGCGGGAAGGAGCCCCACGGTATTTGTCCGTTTCGCACCCCCTCCCATGAACGCTGCGGGGCGTCCCCGGACCCTCCTAGCGGCCCGGCCAGGGGTACGCTGGCCAGCTCCTGGATTTGAGAAGGTTTAAGTACTGGTAGGAACTACATGGGAATGGGTCCTCCATGGTCCGAAGTCCCCTGGGGAAGCATAAGCACGAGGATTGCCCCTACGCAGAGATGGAATGGCTTCCTCCCTCTTCTCCCATGGTTGAGCGCGTACCGATACAGCACAAGCCATTCTGCAAGGAATGCGGCATCGTGAAGAACATCGGATCGGACAGGGCCCGGAAGCTGGGTTACTTCGCGACGGCCCTTGGCAGGCTCAAGAGCCGCATCGACAAGGAGCACGACAGGTCTGTCTACTCCATCGCGAAGATAACGGAGGCACAGGTCAGGTTGATCATCAAGCGCCTCGAGGCTGTCGAGGGCTTCGATGACCCGTACTCCATGACCTTCCACGCCCAGCTGGTGCTGTTCGAGCGGGCGATCAGGTCCATCAGGCCCGACGTGCCCATAGCGGTGCTGGAAGAGATCATGGCGAGGCAAAGATGAGACCCACAGGATGGGTCTCCCAGACGGAGGAGGCGAGATGAAGGCTGTCATACTTGCTGCTGGAGAGGGTACCAGGCTAAGACCCCTGACCATCTCGAGGCCGAAGGTGATGCTGAGGGTCGGGGACAAGCCCATCCTGCAGTACGCCATCGACGCCCTGAGGGAGGTGGGCATCCGCGACATCGTCATGGTGGTCGGATACCAGAAGGAGCGGATCCAGACCTACTTCGAGGATGGCTCGGACTTCGGCATATCCATCACGTACGAGGAGCAGCGTCGACAGCTGGGCACCGGGCACGCCCTCCTCACCGCCCGCGACCACCTGGACGACGACTTCGTGGTGGTCCCTGGCGACAACATCCTGGACGGCCGCATGATCAACCAGCTCCTGGAGGGCCGCAGCGACATCACCGTCCTGGTCACCGAGCACGCCCAACCCCGCAAGTACGGCGTGGTGGAGCTGGATGGCGACAGGGTCTCCAAGATCGTGGAGAAACCCCCGCGCCGCATCTCCAACCTGATATCCACGGGCATCTACCACTTCTCCCACAAGTTCCTCGACCTGCTGGACAGGGAGGTGGGGGCTGGACGGTTCGAGCTCACCCATGCGGTCCAGGCCGCCATCGAGGAGGGGTTCGAGGTCAAGGGCACCCTCACCGACGGGCTCTGGCTCGACGTGGTGTTCCCCTGGGACCTGCTGGACCTGAACGCCCGTGTGCTGCCCGATGCTGTGTCCCGGAAGGCGGGGACCATCGAGGACGGGGTCACCATCACCGGACCCGTGAGCATTGGCGACGGTACGGTCATCAGATCCGGGACCTACATCAAGGGACCCGTGGCCATCGGCGAGGGCTGCGAGGTGGGGCCCAGCGTCGTCATCTATCCCACCACCTCCATCGGTGACAATGTCACCATCTCCCCCTTCACCGAGATACGTAACAGCGTCATCATGGACAACGTGGCCATCGGAGGGCAATCGTACGTCTCCCACAGCATCCTGGACGAGGGGTCCACGATCGGTTCCCACTTCATCACGGCGGCCGAGCCCAAGCTCCTGCTGATGGAGAACGAGCTTGTCCAGATCGACAAGATAGGGACCATAGTGGGCGAGAACTGCGAGATATCGAGCGGGGTGGTCGTGGATGCTGGCCGGACCATCGGCGCGTACTGCCACATCGATGCCAGCAACCGGATCAGCCGGGACATCCCCGACAGCAGCAGGGTGATATGAGGAGGGCGGAATCCAGTGTGCGGCATCGTGGGCTACATCGGCCGGCAGAACGCGCTCCCCATACTCATCGAGGGGTTGAAGCACCTGGAGTACCGGGGCTACGACTCGGCCGGGGTGGCGATCCTCGGCAAGGACCTCCAGATCCAGAAGTCCCAGGGTCATATAGCGGCCCTGGAGGCGAAGCTGGTCCAGATGGACGGCACCACTGGCGTGGCCCATACCCGATGGGCCACCCACGGCAGGCCATCGGACCTCAACGCCCATCCCTTCACCGATTGCTCCGGTGGGATGGCCATCGTCCACAACGGCATCATAGAGAACTACCAGGCCCTGAAGGAGGACCTGCTGGCCAAGGGCCACACCTTCGTCTCGGAGACGGACACCGAGACCCTGGTCCACCTGTTCGAGGAGCATTACAAGGGGGACCTGGCAGAGGCCGTCCGCACGGGGCTCCAGAAGGTGGTTGGCTCCTACGCGGTGGCGGTCATACATCGTGACCACCCGGGCGTGCTGGTGGCTGCCCGTCACGAGAACCCACTGGTGGTCGGGGTCTCGGCCGACGGCGAGGGCGTGATGGCCTCTGACGTCACCCCGCTCCTGGACTTCACCCACGAGTTCACCTTCCTGGAGGACGGCGACCTGGTGGTCCTCCGGGAGGGCGAGTTCCAGCTCATGGACCTTGATGGCGAGCCCGTGGAGCGCCCGGTCCACGTCGTGGACTGGAATCTGGAGGATGCC
>JAUVEQ010000381.1 GCA_030594725.1 Methanobacteriota archaeon | reverse complement strand
AAGGAGAGGATGACGGTGTCTGCTGAGTCCACCGCCAAGACGAGCTTGGCCCATCCTTCGTCTGACCTCAGGGCCTTGGCGATGTGCTGGGTCTCCTTTGCGACGGCCTCGTCGGGGAGCCGCGACATGATGTAATCGCCCAGGGAGGCGGAGGTGCTCCTGGCCCCCTTGGCGCTTCCGTGGAGGAGCAGGACCTTGATGGGACCGCTCATCCCGTCACCCCCGTGCGCTCGAGGGAGGTCCTGGCGAGCTTGCGGACCTCCTCGATGTCCTGGCCCTCCGTGACCACCTCGACGGAGTGGCTGGGAGCGTGGCCATTGGTCACGTTCCTCCCCACCAGGTCCCTGAAGATGGCCTCCAGCTCCGGGTCGGGGGACGGGATCGAGCCCATCACCAGCCAGCTGGGATATCGCTTGTACCTGGGCTTATGGTGGGTGTGCCCGTTGATCTTCGTGAAGTACGGTAGCATGAGGCCCAGGCTGCGGTCCAGGGCATTCTTGACCTCGGAGGAGTAGCCTCCGAAGGTCACCGGGGTGAGGATGACCAGCAGGTCGGCCTGGATCATCTTCCGGGTCACCTCGCGGGCGTCGTCCTTGATGACGCAGATACCTGGTGTCCTTATCCAGCACCCGAAGCAACCGGTGCAGGGCTTCATCTCGATGTCCCGGAGCTTCAGCACCTCCACGTCCCAGTCGAGGGCGGCAAGTTCCTCCATCATCACCTTCCGTACGGTCTCCAGATCATGTTCGCCCATACGTGAGCCGTCGAGCAGCAACGCCCTCATGAGTACCACGACTGGGAGGCCCGTCGATGGTAATGAGGCTGTCGCCGATGCGGAAAAGATATGAGGCAGGACCGACAGTTATCGTGAGTCCCGGGGGGGATGAGATGACCAACGTCTTCGCGGTGAACGGTAGCAATCGAAAGGGCAAGGGCAACTTGGCGAAGCTCCTTTCTCCCTTCCTCGAGGGCATGGAGGAGGCTGGGGCCGAGGTGGAGCTGGTGTACTCCCAGGACCTGGACATCGAGGACTGCCTGGGCGATTTCAGCTGCTGGAGCAAGCAACCCGGGATCTGCATCCAGAAGGACGAGATGCAGGAGCTGTATCCCATGCTCAGGGCCTCGGACATCCTGGTGCTGGGCATCCCCCGCTACATCCCGATGCCCGCGCCCATGCAGGCCTTCATCAACCGGCTGTGCCCCCTGATAGACCCCTTCCTGGAGGCAAGGGACGGCCGCACGGTCGCCAGGTTCCACAAGGACGTGCGCATAAAGAGGATCGTGCTGGTGGCGGTCTCCGGCTGGTGGGAGGTGGGGAACATGGACCTGCTGGTGGAGATCGTCGAGGAGGTGGCCAAGGATACGGGGACCGAGTTCTCCGGGGCGCTGTTGCGGCCCCACGCCTACGAGATGGCCAGGCCTGAAGCTGCGGACGTCCTAGAGGCGGCGCGCCGGCTGGGAAGGCAACTTGTCTCCAACGGGAGGATGTCCCCCGACGACCTGGCCATCGTCAGCCGCCCCTTGGTGAGCTGGGAGGACAACCTGAAGCGGTCGAACCTGGGTTACGAGGAGACCAAGCGGCGGACCGGAGGATGAGCTCCCGTCTACAGGTAGTAGTACACCACGTAGAAGAGCTCACCGCTCAGGAAGGCGGCCCACCAGAACACGAACATGACCCTTGACACCTTGCCGTGCCATTTGCCGACCTCCTTCTCCTTCCACTTGGACCATCCCAGGTAGAGGGTCACGAACTCGAGCAGTATCACGATGACCGCGACGATGCCGTGGACGATGAAGTAGGCCAGGATGCCGCCCGTCAGCTCGAGGCTGCTTCCTCCCACCTCGCCCCCGAATGTGCGGAACAGCATGTACCCTATCGACATCGTCAGGTCCCAGATGATCCCGATGGCACCCGTGAGCTTGTGGTGCTTCCATCCCCTGGCGCCCGCGAGGTAGGCGTGCATGAGGAGGAAGGCCACCGGTAGTAACCCGATGGCGATGAAGGTGCTTACGAAGGGAGGGTCTGGCATATGGGGGGCCTCCGGAACTCGTTGTGTATCGGGATTGGCCTCTTAAGTCTTTCGTTTTCCGGACATATGTGGTATTTTTTTGTCGTTTTCGGGACGACCTTCCCTTTATTTGTGCAATTATCCGATGAACATAAATTTTTTAAACTACCTCGCCCCTCTCTGTCCCGGACGGGAGGGCGTGGGTCGCCAATGCGATTCTCCCTCTGACCCAACACGGACATCAATCCTCAACCACCCTCTTCAACCGGACCGTTGCGACCCAACGGAACGGCCCGTTGGCAAGCGTGCTTGCACCACCACAACGGGTCGGAAGTGACTGGCCCTGTCCCCCGACAGGACCGCTTGATGCCCCTCCCCGGGTCGAGAAATTGTGGCCTATGCGGCGATCCACGCCATCCCCGACTTTTTTCCAGGACTACTGGTCGACCTCGATCTCCAGGTGGACGGTTCCCTCGGCCGCATCCTCGCGGACTCCCAGGGGAACGAACTCCCGGGCCGTCCCTATCGCCGTCTCCGTGTGTCTCGTGATCCGTCGGGACCTCAGGGAGGATGGGCCATTTGCGAGGGCGGCGTGGACCACCAGCTGGTCCGCGAGGTTGGCGTCCACCGTGGCGCCCGCCTCGATGTCCGCCACCAGTTCCCTGGCCAGGTCCTGTCCTATCTTCTCGGAGGGCAGTCCCCTCTGGCCCACCATCGAACCCCCCAGCACCGCATCCCCCAGGTCGGCCCACAGGGTCGCCACCACGCCGGGGCAGTCTGCCTCCACGTGCTTCTTGCGGATCCTGCCCACGTCCAGGTCGACCAGCTCCTTCCGCATGGCGTGGTCGATGCGCGTCGGGATGTGGTCAGGCAGCCCCGACCATACGATGGAGCCCTCGATACGGGCGTCCCTGGTCGCTTCTGGCTGTAGGGGTCCGAGCGGTCGCTCCATTCCCTCGGTCCTGAGGACGACGCGGCCACCGCCCTTGGGGAAGAAGCCCCGGCGGTGGCACTCCATGTCCATGTCCA
>JAUVEQ010000366.1 GCA_030594725.1 Methanobacteriota archaeon | reverse complement strand
AGGACCACGATGCGCACGCCGAACTCATCCTCCAGGTCCGCAAGGGCATCGAACTGTCCCAGGGAGGTGTTCTCCAGTCGGGACGCGTTGGACCGCCGGAGGAGGGTGATGACGGCTGCGCCCGCCAGGACCAGGCCGAGGTATCCCCAGACCCAGGCGGACATGTAGCACTCCATGGACAACAGCGAGGTGGATATGACCGCCGTCAGGGTCACCTGAGCTCCCAGGAGGGGCTTGAATCCCCTGTCCATGTAGAAGGCCACGAACAGCAGGGCCGTCACTGCCGAAAGCACGATCATCGGGACGAGGATCCCTGCTGCCGAGAGGCAGACATAGAAGCACTGGATGGCGTTCATCGTCCCTCGTTCTCCTTTCGTACCTTGCCCAGTGCGCTCAAGGTGGCGTCGCCGAAGGTCTCGAAGAGGCTGTCGATCACCCTCTCGGAGATCTTGAGCCCCACCTCCTCGCGTCCACCCACGGGGGAATAGATGTACCTCATGCGAGGTCCACCCTCGTCCAGCCTCCTCTCGACGAAGTTGGACTTGACCAGGCGGTCAAGGGTGCCAGCGACGACGGCGTGGGAGAGGTCCTCAAGATCCTCAGCTATCTCGGCCGAGGTCATTTCGCCCTTCTCCCAGAGCAGTTCCAGGATGCGGACCTCGTTGGGACTGAAGAACTTGGTCAGTCCCTCCTTATGGAGATTGATTCGCTCTACCTTCACCATCTCTTACGCTCAGTGTAAAGGACCTATATGAAGATTATCCTGGAATTATTGTTCTCATAAGTGTTTACGGCAGGCGTAAACTAATAATAGGGGGAGGCGTATTCGTTTACGTTTGGTGTAAACCATGCTACTCCGGATACTAGGTAAGTCGTTGGCGAGGCGCCGCGGCCGGATCGCCTTCGCAGTCGTCTCCGTCGTGATGGGCGCTGCCGTCATCACCGCCCTTTTCGCGGTCTCCATGGACGTGGAGGACCAGGTCAGCGCAGAGTTCCGCAAGTATGGTGCCAACCTTGTCGTTGTCCCCCAGTCCGACACCATCGAGGTCGGATTCCCCGGTGTGACCTTCGGGTCGGTGACCGAGCAGGGTTACATCGAGGAGGAGGACGTCTGGCGCATCATGCGGATATCCTGGCGCACCAACATCCTGGGCTTCGCCCCCTTCCTCTATTCTGTGGTGCGTGCCGACAGCGAGACGGCCTCCCAGGACGTCGTGATGGCCGGCACCTACTTCGACAAGCAGGTAGAGATAATCGACCGGTACTCGCCCTCGGATCCCGAGGCGATCACGACCGGGATCAGCGTGATCAATCCCTGGTGGTTGTCCAAGGGTGATTGGATCGGTCGGTCGGACGATTACAAGAGTGCCCTGGTGGGCATCAACGTGGCTGAGAAGATGGACCTGGAGCTTGGCGATACCTTCTCAATATCCTACGAGCCCTACGGTGGTGGGAACGAGACCACCTGCGATGTGACCGTGGTCGGTCTCGTCGAGACGGGCGGCTACGAGGACAACCAGGTCCTGGTGAACCTTCAACTTGCCCAGGACATGACCAACAAGACCGGAAAGGTGCATACCATACAGGTCTCGGCCCTGTGCACTGGATGTCCGGTGGACACCTTCGCCGAGGAGATCGAGAGCGAGATAGACTACGTGGAGGCCCGGACCGTGAAGCAGCTGGTCTCCGCAGAGATGAGCATGCTGACCAAGTTCGAGGGCATGATGGCCATGGTGACCATGGTGGCCATGGCCGCCTCCGTGCTGGGCGTGACAACAACGATGACGACCTCCGTCATCGAGCGGCAGAAGGAGATCGGGCTGATGAAGAGCGTGGGGGCCAATCGTCGCAGGATCTCCGCCCTGTTCCTCTCCGAGGCGGCCGTCATCGGCACCATCGGGGGTGTGATCGGCTTCATCGTCGGTGTCTTCCTTGCCCGGTACATAGGTCTTTCCGTCTTCGACACAGCCGTGAGCACGAACATCATTCTCCTCCCCATGGCCATCGGCATATCCGTGGCCGTGGCCGTCGCTGCAAGCATCATTCCGGTCAGGCGGGCACAGGCGGTCGAGCCCGCGGTCGTACTCAGGGGTGAGTGAGCATGTCGGCGGGCATCATATCTGCAGATGGCGTGACCAAGGTGTACGGAGGGGGCACGAGGGCCCTGGATGGCGTTACCATCGATATCG
Organism: Methanobacteriota archaeon; assembly: GCA_030594725.1. Lineage (GTDB taxonomy): Archaea > Thermoplasmatota > DTKX01 > DTKX01. The sequence continues at coordinate 1,031 of JAUVEQ010000366.1, read as the reverse complement.
AGGAGGGAGAGTGGACCTGTATCGTGGGGCCCTCGGGTTCCGGGAAGACCACCCTGCTCAACATCCTCAGCTGCCTTGACTCCCCCACTGACGGAGAGGTGATCATAGACGGCGCCACAGTGACCGGCCTTAGCCAGGACGAGCTGACCACCTTCCGCAAGCAGAACATCGGTCTCATCTTCCAGCAATATCATCTGGTGCCGTATCTCACGGCGTTGGAGAACGTGATGATGGCCCAGTACTTCCACAGCATCGTGGACGAGGAGGAGGCCGAGGATGTTCTCAGGGGTGTGGGACTGGGACACCGGCTCCAACACCTCCCGAGCCAACTCTCAGGGGGCGAGCAACAGCGTGTGTGTATAGCACGCGCGCTGGTGAACGAGCCCTCGATCCTCCTGGCGGACGAGCCAACCGGCAACCTTGACCAGGAGAATGGACGCAAGGTCCTGGAACTGATCCGCTCCCTTCAGAAGGAGGGGCGGACCATCATCATGGTGACTCATAATCCAGAGATCTCCCGGTTGGGGGATCGCATCATCGAGATCGTAGACGGTAAGGTCAGATCGGACCTAAGGACCCGTGAGGAATGAAAATGTCAAAGCGCAGGAGAAGGAACCAGAAGGTCAGCAAGAGGGAACAGGAGCTGGCACGTCGACAGGATCGGATGGATCAGATGAGGAAGCTGATCATCCCCGCTGTGCTCATCGTCATCGTGGCATTCGCTGTCGTGATCGCCTTGGGGTACGAGGGCTCCGACGGCCCCGAGCCCACCGACTCAGTCTACGTGAACGATAGCAACCAGATCGAGATCGATGAGACCGAGGTCACTAGCTCGGCCAGGTACTACAGCTACGACGCTGGCAGCAAGGAGGTCAGGTTCTTCGCAGTCAGGGGCACGGATGGCAAGGTCCGGATCGCCCTGGACGCTTGCGACGTGTGCTACAGCGCGAAGAAGGGCTACCGCCAGGCAGGGACCAACATGAAGTGCAACAACTGCGGCAATGAGTACGCCACCGACGGGATAGGAACCG
>JAUVEQ010000238.1 GCA_030594725.1 Methanobacteriota archaeon | reverse complement strand
CGCGGCCGCCGCCGCGGACACGGCCGCCTCCGAGCTTGGGGTGCTCACCCGTGACCCGGTGCTGATAACCCGCCCGAGCGAACGGGTGGAACCCGGCACCAACGGCGGCATATCGATGAGGGGCCAGGCCTTCGCCCTGGCAGCCTCGGCCTACACCGTGACCATGGGCGCGGGCGTCTTCATCCTGGCAGATTCCTTCAACGGCCTCGAGCTGGCCTCCCAGGAACAGCTCCTCTGGGCGCTCCCCCTGGCGATCGCCATGGGTTTCATATCGTGCCAGATAGATTCGATCCTGGGCGCGACCATGGAGAACAAGGGGTACCTCGGAAAGAACGGCGTCAACCTGGCCTCGATCAGCATCACCACCATCGTGACCTTCCTCATCCTGATGCTCCTCTCATGATGGGGAAACTATTTCTGGCCGCGCCCCGATTCTGGCGGCCGTTCCGGTCCGTTCGGCCGGTGCAGGTGGTTGGAGGTCAATGATCCCGGATTCGCAAATCGAGGACGTGGTGGTGCAGATGCTTCGCAACGCGGTCACCAAGCTGCCCCACGACGTGGAGGACGCGTTGGTGCGCGCCCACGCGACGGAGACAGACGAGGTCCCCAGGACCCAGCTCAAGACCATTCTGGACAACATCGCCATGGCCGAGGACGCCGTGACGCCCATCTGCCAGGACACTGGCGTTCAGATCTTCTTCGTGAAGCAGGGTGCCGTGGGGACGGGTGACCTTGTGGAGGCCATCGGCCGGGGCGTGGCCCGGGCAACGGGGGAGGTCCCCCTGCGTCCCAACACGGTGCATCCCATGACCCGGGCCAACCACAAGGACAACAGGGGCGTCCGCATGCCCTACATCAACATAGAGCCCTCGGCCGAGCCCTACCTGGAGCTGACGGTCATGCCCAAGGGAGCGGGGTCGGAGAACATGAGCCAGATGGCCATGCTCACACCTTCCCAGGGCATCAAGGGCATCAAGCAGTTCGCCCTGGACACCCTGGTCAGGGCGGGAGGCAAGCCCTGCCCGCCCATCATCATCGGTATGGGCATAGGCGGCTCGGCGGACATCTCGATCCACATAGCCAAGGAGGCCCTGCTGAGGCCCCTGGGCGAGCATCACCCGGACCCCGATATCGCGGCCCTGGAGAAGGAACTGTACGAGGCCCTCAACGAGATCGGCATAGGGCCCATGGGCCTTGGTGGCAAGACCACCCTGCTGGGCCTTGCCATCGAGTACGCCCACTGCCACACCGCCTCGTTGCCGGTGGCCATCAACATCCAGTGCTGGGCCGCCCGCAGGTGCACCGCCCGCATCCACCCCGACGGCAGGGTCGAATATCCCACCCACCCGGGAGGTGCGTGAGATGGCCGAGCATCACCTGACGCTGCCCCTGGACGAGGCAACGGTGCGCGGCCTGGGCCTGGGGGACACAGTCTACATCAATGGTACCTTCGTAACCGCCCGTGACGAGGCCCACATCCATGCCCTGGAGAAGGCCGAGAAGGGCGAGCCTCTCCCCTTCGATCTCGACGGTGCCGCTGTCTTCCACTGCGGCCCCATAATGCGGGACCTGGGGGACGGACGCTGGGAGATCGTGGCCGCGGGACCCACCACCAGCAGCCGCATGAACAACCTGGAGCCCCAGTTCCTCCGCACGTTCAACGCCCGCGCCATCATCGGCAAGGGCGGCATGTCGCGGCCCACCGTGGATACCATGCAAGAGGTGGGCGCGGTCTACCTGGCGATCACAGGGGGCGCTGCTGTGGTTGCCGCCCGTGGAGTATCGGAGGTCAAGGGCGTCCACTGGTTAGAAATGGGGATGCCCGAGGCCATGTGGGTGCTGGAGGGTGACGACTTCGGTCCCATGACGGTGGCCATCGACGCCCACGGCAACTCGCTGTTCGAGGCGATCGACGCCGACGTGGAACGGAACCTACCCTCGATAAAGCAGAAGCTGGGTCTCGACTAGGATAGCGATGGAACCGCTTTGTAACTAATCGCTGTCGCCCGCGGCAAAGAGCAACGAGAGACCCTGAGGTCCATCAATCTGAGTGATGTAGACCATCCTGCCAGTCTCGGCATCAACGGCAACAACGGTGGTGGCTGCACCCTCCCATACGTTCCCGAATTGCATGATGTACGAGATCCTGGCATTGGGAATGGAGATGCCAGCCAGGGTGTCCAGCAGTTCCATACCGAACCCGCCGGCGACGTCCAGGCCACCGGTGGAGTAGGAGTACCAGGCATCCGTGAAATCCACCTCGTCCTGACCGATCCCGCTGTAGGCTGCGTCGGCTATCTCTTGCACGTTAGCCCATATGTCCTCGGAGGACGCCAACGTCAATAATTCATCGGCCATGTCGTTCTCGGCCACAGGAGCGTAACCCCACCGGGGCCCCCACTCAGAGGCGATGAAGGTCTCCACGTCATCCTCGCCCACAAGCTTTCTTGTGACCTGCTTGGTCACATTGACCTCGTATGCGTTGGTGGGCCCCCATACCTCCCAGTCCTCCCAATCTCCTCCCTCGTCTGCGAAGGTGATGTTCCATGTGTACTCCATGGTGCGGATGTCCGTTTGGTTGGCCCAGTAGTTCGCCTCGGTGACCAGGGGGCTGGGGTGTGTCTCCATCCAATAGTTCAGACCTGAACTTTCGGCGAAGGCCACTTCGACCGCCTCATCGATGCCCAGGTCGAAGCTGGAACTGGAGATGGAACCGTCCTGGGGGCCGACCTCCCAGTCGCGGAAGTCGCCCGTGAGCGACCTGTCTACGAAGGTCTCCTTGGCCTGGAGGTTGATGGGGATCTCAGCCCCGCCCTTGGTGTAACCATCCTTGGTAAGCGTCTGGGACGTGCTCAGGAGAATGTAACCGGTCTCGTTCGGTTCGGTCCATCCGGTGTAAGAATAGTACACGATCCTTACTGGCCTGGGGACGTTGGAAGAGAGCCAGATGAGCTTGTCCAGCGAGGTAAAGCCGAAGAAGTCCAGGGAGATATTGAGCCGAGCGCAATCGTAACCCCGCACCCTGTCGGAACTGTCGATGGACCAGTTGTACCACTGGGTGTAGTTCCAGATGGGGTCGGTCTCGCCGTATGTACCGTTATCACCCTCGGTCAGCGTTTTACCGTCACCGTACAGCTGCTCCTCCAGAGGGCGATCGACCTCGACCTTAGGGTCCGGGTAACCCTTGTTCTTCACTTCGAACTCGAGGTTGCTGATCGGGATCTCCAGGCCCTTCACCTCGTCCACTGCAAGGAGGCCCTCGACGGACGTCAGGATGGCGGTATCGCCCTTGAGGGTTCCATATCGGTCCCGGTCGACCTGGATGCGCCCGTTGACGATGAGAGGCTCGGTGTCCTCACCCGGATTGTACTCCTCTATGGTTATCTTGACGGTCAACGAGAGCTCGGTGTGCAACTGCCAGGACTCGTGGGAGACCAGGTACCCGTCCTTCTGGTTGAGGGGACCGTTCAGCTGTTCCAGCAGCTGGCCGTTCGCCTCCAGGGAGATCAGCGACCAATTACCCGAGGTGGTGTTAAGTGAGTAAAGTTCTGCCAGGAACTCGTAGTCGTAAAGTAGGATGTCGCCGTTCCTCACGGGCGGTACGGTGACCGAGATGGCATCTATGGGGACGATGTCCTCTCCGTTGTCCCCGTTGTCCGGGTCCCAATCATCATCGTCCTGTTGGGCCGTCCAGTAGGGGTACATGATGACGTTTGCCATCAACAGCACGATAACAATGGCCAGGGCAGCGCTCTTCATGATCCATCCTCCTTCTTAATGGTGTTCTCATCGGTATTTGCATTATCGGTGGAAGACACCACCTCTACAGGGTCGGCAGGCTCCTCCTCATCCCCACCGTACCTGTTCTTCTCGTAGGCGACCATGACACCCACGATCATCGCGGGAACGAACCCGAGGAGCATGATGAAGAACCCTGCTGCGAAGCTCAGGTCGTCCGGGTAGCCGACCAGATCGGCCAGCTGGCCGACCCCTAGCATGAAGAACAGTGCTCCCAGGAACAGGAGGGTCGCTGCGGCGATGGGCAGGACCATCCTCCCCTTCTTGTTGAGGACGATGGCGATGGCGCCACCGATGGCGAATATCATACCCAGCACGTAGACGGGCAGGGCAGCTATGAGCAGGGCGATCCGAACGCCGTCCTCGGTGGGAATGGTCCAGATGGTGATGGCCTTGGGCTCCGTCGAGTAGGACCTGTACACCTTGGTGGAGGTCACACCGTCCGCGTCGACCATGGTGACATCCACCATGCCGAATACCTGGAACTCGCCCCAATCCTCGCCGACCACCAGGTCGGTGTCGTAGGTCAGCCTGTCGCCGACCTCCACGAGGGGGTCGTTGACATCCTTCGACCACACCTCCTTCTTCAGCGTCTCCCCGTCGACCACCCTGCGGAACTCCAGGTAGACGCGGTCCACGGTGAGGCTGGACACGTTCATCGACTCGATGAGCTCCACCTCGACCTTGCAGGGGGTGGACACGCCCACGACCCACCAGGGGATGGTCTCGGTCTCGGTGGTCACGTTGAGAGTTGCCTTGGTCCCGAGGAAATCGGTGGTATAGGGGGTGATGGAGTTGGTGACCCGCTTGGACGTACCTTTGAGGAAGCCCACGGCCTCCTGGAAGTCGCCGGTGCCCTCCAGGAGCACCTGCGTGTCTTCCACCTCCACGCCGAACTCGCTGGCCGACCCGGTGTAGGTGACGGACCCGGCCTTCCAGTCGGTGTCCAGTTCAAAGTCCACTATGCCGACGCGGGTATCCACGTCGAGATCTGCCAGGTGGATCGTCAGCGCCAGGCCCGCCATGATGATCGAGACGACAAGGAGCACCGCCAATAGCGGGGTCCACCAGTTCGGGGGTCGCTCCTCTCCCTGATGTATGTCATGAGGGGCCATAGGCTCACCTGACTTATGGGAACCAGATGACGGTATAAATCCTTTGGCCATTCGTTGGGTGCCGAGTGAGACCAACGAATACGAAACGGTTTTAACTGACATCCACGGTCATGGGGTTACCATGG
>JAUVEQ010000086.1 GCA_030594725.1 Methanobacteriota archaeon | reverse complement strand
ATCGGCCCACCACCCACCACGCTTTCTGGGATGTACTACCTGACGATCGAGATCACGTACGGACCAAACACTGAATTCCACAACATGACCCTCTACGTGATGGAGCTGCCGACCAACGTGAACAATGACCCGACGGACGATGAGGGCCTCATGACCTCATCCTCGTGGTTGATCGTCCTCGTGGTGATCGCTGTGTTGGTCATTCTCGTCATCGCGGTGAGGAAGAGTGGTGGAAGACCCAAGGCCACTGAGCTAGAGTTCGAGGACCAGAACGGGTCGCAGCCAATGTCCAGACCGCTGCCACCACCGCCACCGCCGGAGACATCGACCCGAAGACCCCTGCCTCCTCCCCCTCCTCCACCCAAGGCGCCGGAGACCGCGGACGAGCTCCTGGCGGGCACGCCGGCGATGGAACGGGTCAGCGACACCTACGACCGATACTCGTCCGACGTCGAATACGCCTCGGGCAGCACGCTGGCCTCCCAGAGCGAACCATTCTACGCCGGAGATTGCCCCAAGTGTGGGGGAAAGGTGCTGGAGTACCCTTCGGGCTCCCTGATGTGCAACGGCTGCGGAGCACAGTACACCGACCGCTGAGCGTAACAACACGTCGAGAGGTGATGATGGAACAAGGACCGGGGGGTGCTTTGTGCTTTGAAGGAGTGGCAGCGCTGGGAGTCAATGGCCGACGATTTCGGCAAGGTCGGGGACCATCACCGGGAGGCCGAATGCCTTGACATGGCGCTGGAGATCCTTCCCCCTGGGCTCGAAGAGGACAGGGACCGTCTCCGAACGCGACTGGACGATACCCGCACGAGGGCTCTCGAGGAGGGACCCTCCCCACCGTCATCGATGGAGGCTTTCGACGAGTCCATGTTGGAGGCCCGGGAGGCCCTGGGTCCGGAGGATGCCAGGGAGGCCATGATGACGGCCATCCGTGATAGATGCAGGTCCATCGACGGCGTCCCCGAGGCGGAGGTCATCTTGGAGGTCGTGGACGCCAGCGGACTAGAGGAGGACCTGGTCCGAGGGGCCCTCGAGGACCTCATCGACGGGGGAATGGTCTACCGCGTCCGCCCCGGTCGGCTGATGGTCGACGGTGTCGTGGGTGAATCCGACGTGGAGATGGCCGTGCTCGGCGTCCTGGGCGAGCTCTCGACCGGTGGAAGGGGCGGTTCCCGGGAAGAGGTGTTGCGTGAGCTCGTCGAAAGGGGCTTCGCCAGGGACACGCTGGAGGATGCCATCGATGGACTGGAGGAGGGCGGTCGTCTCAACGAGGCGCATCGTGGACAGCTGAGGGCCGCCTTGGAGGTCAGGGACATCCAGGAGATCCACCACATGGTGATGGCCGCAGTGGAGGTGATGGACCCCGATGGCAAGGGCGTCCTCGCTGCCAGGCTCGAGCGGGACCTGACCTCCCGGGGCTGCGAGCTGGACGAGGTCCGAGAGGCGATAGAGGAGCTGGTGGACGAGGGGGACCTGCTTCGCGAGGGGGGCGAGGTCCGGACCTCCGGAACCAAAATGGAAGGCCAGCAGGCGAGGGAACTTCTGCTGGAGGTGATCCACGCCCTCTCGGAGGACAGGGATGCCCCCGTTCCCCTGATGAAGGTCCTCCGGGCGACGAGGAGTCGCGGCATGGGCACGGCACTGATGCACAGGACGCTCGATGACCTGGTCGACGCGGGCCTGGTATGGAAGGGCGACCATGGCCTGCACCTGACCACATCCGTCCCAAGGGACGCTGGCCGGGGCCGGGAGACCCTGCTCGAGGCCGTGCGCCAGCTGGGTCACGGCCGTATCGGCGCACCACGCGTGGAGGTTCTGGACCTGGCGATGGACGAGGGGTTCGGCGAGGAGGAGGCCAGGGAGTTGCTGGAGGACCTCATCGACGATGGTCTTGTCCACGAGGCGGGCGAGGGGTTCCTCAAGCCAGGTTGATGGGGCAGCCCCTGCCAGGACGGTTGGGCGGCACGTCCCCTTCTCAAAAAGTATAAAACGGAGAACGCAATACAGGAGCCGTCAGCCAGCATGCCATTGCTGGACAAGTTCAAGGAAGGTATCCCACCATGCGGTACGGAACTGCCCTTCTATCCTCAGCCATCGTCGTTCTCCTGGTGCTCAGCAGCGGCTGTCTCGGTGGGGATGACGAGCCCGAGGTCAAGGTGGAGCTCGAGCTGATGGGAGAGAAGGCCCAGAACGTCATCCAGGGCAACAACACCACCTTCCTGTTCGCCATCGAGAACAACTGGAAGGACAACGCCACCCTGGTAGTCTCGGTGGAGAAGGTCCCGGATGACTGGTCTGTGGACCTTCTGCCCCCCAGGGCCGTCCTGGAGAAGTTCACCGGCACCTCCGTCCGCGTCAACATCTCATCGCCCTGGGATGCGAAGCAGAAGGGTTACGAGTTCAAGATAAAGCTCAAGGCCCAGGGCAGCGACGTCCACAAGGACTCGCAGAAGGTCAGGGTATTCATACTCGACTCCAAGGTATCCCCGGAGCTTGACATCGTCAAGGACGGCGGAAAGGTGGTGTACATGAACTACACGGGATACCTCTCCAATGGAGAGGTGTTCGACACCAACCACGAGAACACCTCGCTCTCGAGCAGCATACCAAAGGCCCCCAGCTACCAGCCGCGCTCGAGCTACGACCCCACCCCGTTCCGCCCGGGTAGCGGACAGATGATCACCGGTTTCGAGGCGGGCATCATGGGCATGCGCCAGGGCGAGAGCAAGTCCTTCTTCATCCCAGAGGGCCAGGCCTACTCCGACTGGCAGGACCTGGACATCAACATCACAGAGGAGGTCCCCCTGCGCGAGAAGTGGTCGAGCAACGAGTTCGGCCGCGCCTTCCGCGAGGAACCGGCGATGTGGATGGTCGTGACCCACCGCAAGTGGAACTGGACCGCTCAGGTTGTCTCCATCGACCTGGATGAGCAGTCGACCGTCACCCTGCTGTTGCAGGTCGAGCCCGGTGACGAGACGTGGACCTATGGCTGGAAGAGCGTCGTCCTCTCGGTGGACAGCACCGCCAACGGTGGCGAGGGCGTGATCATCCTGGACAACAATCCAGATGAGGACGGACCCGTGGTCGGAGGGCCTGCCCAGATCTACAACGCCTCCGCCCCGGTGGAGTACGACTTCGGGAACGTGACCGAGATGACCGACACCATCATCAAGGTCAGGATCCAGAGGAGCCACCACGATCTGGCAGGCGAGGACCTGATCTTCTACGTGAAGGTGGACCACTTCCAGGACGCTTAGGCCCCGGGCCCTTCAATGGGAAGACATGCTATCCCGGATCGTTCTCTGCGGGGCGTCCCCCGTCAGCTCCTGGGAGGCGGGATACCGAGGCTTGCATCGGTCTTGGCGATGGTCTTGTCCGGGTCCTCCTCCATCATCATCATCGAACGGATGCAGTCCACGTTCTCGGGGACCACGTCGGACTCTTGGTGGACGGCCTGGTAGTACCAGAGCTTCTTGCCCTCCACATGGGCTCCATCGCGCCACACCGCGATCTCGAAAAGGTCGGCTCGACTACGGTCCAGGTCCTTGGCAAGCTCCATTGCCTGGGCGGTGCTGACGATGCCATCGCCGCCGGAAACGAGCCTGAGGCGGGGAGAACGCTCCCACAGGTCGATGACCTCCTCGGTGCTGGCCTCCCTCTTGAGCACCACCTGGATGGCGTGCAGGTGCATGATGGTGGTGGGGACCGCCACCGCCATTGACTGGATCGGGATGTCGGGGAGAACGGTGTTCAGGTCGGGCCCGTGGTGCGTGGGCAGCTTGAGGACGGGCTTGATGGCGTTGATGGGGCCCTTCTTGCTGTCCCACGGGTCCGCAGCCCGGCGTATGAGCACGGCCAGGACCTCCTCGATGCCGATGTCCCGGAAGATGGGATAGAGGGTGCGGCACAGGCCCGTGGTGTTGCATGATACCACGCGGACCATGTCCTTGCCCCATGCCTCCATGTAGTTGGCCGAGGAGTTGAACGAGATCGGGGCGGTGTGGGCCTTCTCGCCCCCCTGGAATATGGCCTTTATGCCATGGGACTCGTAGGTCGGGATGTAGGTGGCTCCCACCTTGCCGGGGGTGCAGTCCACTACGATATCGGCCATGTCCAGCAGCTCGGGGAGCAGGCCCTGGACCTCCAGGCCCTTCTCGGCGAAGGCAGCCCTGTGCTCCTCGTCGGTGGTGTAGAAGGACAAACCCCTGTCGAGGGCCATCTGTACCTCGAAGGTGGGGTTCCGCTTGCACACCCCTACGATCTCCATGTCGTCCTGCACGGCGACCGCGTCCGCGACGCGCTTGCCGATGGTCCCGTAACCGTTGACAACTACCTTGGCCGGCATGATAACAACCTCGGGCGGGGAAACGCTGCTCGCTGATTTGAGGTTTGCGCAAGGGCCTCTTGCACCGACGGCGCGTGTTGCCCGGGTTCATTCGGAAAGGACATCGTCGACGATGGCCCAGAACTCGCTCCAGGGTACATGGTCCTCGGCCTCGCCCCTCCGCTTGACCTCGAGATATATCTCCTCCAGCTGCTCTGCGGAGACCTGGCGGTCATGCTCCTGCAGGACGTAGCGGATGGCCCTATGGCCACTGTGTTTTCCCATTATGATGCGCCGCTCGTTGCCCACGGACTCGGGTGTGACGGGTTCGTAGGTGAACGGGTTCGCGTGGATGGCTGCCACGTGGATACCGCTCTCGTGGCTGAAGACGTTCTCACCGGTGATGGGTTGGTTCGGGTGCAGTGGCACCTTGGCGACCTCGGCCACCAGCTTGGACAGTCCCGTGAGCCTGGTGAGGTCCATGCCAGAGGACACGTTGTACATGGCCTCCATGGTCATGACGAACTCCTGGAGGGGCACGTTCCCCGCCCGCTCGCCGATGCCGTTGACGGTCACCGCGACGTGGGTCGCGCCGGCCATGACGCCAGCGACGGCGTTCGCGGTGGCGAGGCCGAAGTCGTTGTGACAGTGGACCGACAGGTTGCATGGCAGGTCCTCTTTGAGGGTCTGCACGATGTGACCCATCGCCTCGGGGGTCGCGCAACCCACGGTATCGGTGACACCGATGCGTTTGGCGCCCCTCTCGGCTGCCAACCAGTTAATGTCCCTGACGAAGCCCAGGTCCGATCGGGTCGTGTCCTCGGAGGAGAATGAGAAGGGAATGGCGTGATCGAGGCAGTAGTCCAAGGCGTCTGACGCCTTGTCCATCACCTGCTGGCGGTCCATCCGCAGCTTGTCACGCAGGTGGATGTCCGAGGTGGCTATGAACAGCATCACCAGGTCCAGGTCCAGCTGGCGTACCTTGTCCAGGTCTGGCTCGCAACAACGACAGAGGACTGAGATCTCGGCATCCAGGTCCAGATCCAGGATGGCCTGGATCGACTCGAACTCGGATCGGGAGACCGATGGGAAGCCCGCCTCGATCTCGGGCACGCAGGCCTCGTCGAGCGCCCTTGCGATCTTGAGCTTCTCGTCCTTGGAGAAGGCCACCCCGGGCATCTGTTCACCATCGCGCAGGGTGGAATCATAGACATGGACCCTAGAACCATCGAAGTCCGGATTGAACGGACTTGTGCACGTGAACTCCCGCTTCAAGGGGCCTGGCCTCCGGCGGGTTCAATGATATCTTTGTTTAAATACCTGTGGACGGGACCGCGGCCATCGGTCCTTCATGTTCGGAGGTTCCAGTCGTCCTGGGTGTACCGCGTCGCCTCCAGGTGGAGGGCCTTGTCCCTCTCCCAGTCCATAAGGGCGCCCTCTTCGATCGACCCACCGATCGAGGAGGCCAACTCGTGGGAGACGGCGGCCTTCACATCCTCTATGGAGGGTGGGGAACTCAGGATCTGGGAAAGGGTTGCGACGCGGGTCGCGGGGGTGGCGTGCCCTCCTGGCCCCTTCTTCCCCGGTTGGAACATGAGGTACTTGGCCATGGCCTCAAGGTCGGTATCGACCAGCACGGTGCCGTGGACCAGGTGGACGCCCCTCCTGATCACCTGGGCACTCCCCGAGACCTTCTTGTCATCCACCACGACGTCGTTCAAGCCCTCCATGCGGGCTCCCTCGACGCCCAGTCGCTCCAGGGCCCGGACGAGGGCGTTGCACGCCAGGGAGAGGCCGTCCTGGGCCTTGAACCGACCTTGGGGTCTGAAGGTGAGGGCATAGACCAGCTGGCGCTCGTCCGTGTATATCGCACCTCCACCGCTGATGCGCCTCACCACGGGCACATCGTCCCGGCGACATGCCTCCAGGTCGGCCACCTCGGCCGCAGCCTGGAAGTAGCCTATGGACACCGAGGGAGGCCGCCGTCGGTAAAGGTGGATGGTGTTCCCCGACCTGTCGTCCATACGGGATCCAAGGAGCGCCTCGTCGATGGCTGCTGTGAGCTGGGGCCTCTCAAGGTCCGTATCGATCACTCGGACCGCCTGGTTCACAGCCGGTCCCACTCCTCCCGCTCCCGGACGAGGGCTGCTATCCGCTCCTCCTCTGCCCAGGCATCCGACCCCTCCTCGTGTTCCTCGTCCGCGGGAGGGGCGTCCTCCAGGTGACGGGGGTTGAACATGTCCTCCTCCTCCACCAGGGACGGGGCCTCCCATTGCACCTCGCCCTCCTCGGCCAGGTCCTCGTCGTACGACCCGTCCTGAGCCTTCCTGCTGGCCTTCTTCAAGGATCCCGTGGGGTGCTTCACCTTGCGGGCGGTGCTCCTGACCTGCTTCTTGTCCGTGCTGACCGGAAGCTCGTCCACCTCGGATAGCACGTCGATGTGCTCCTCCTCGATATCGTCCAGTCCCACCTCGGAGACCTCGATCTCCTCCATCGAGGGCGGCTTCGCCTTGGCCTTCGCCTTCGACCTGGGCTTCGACCTTGCCCTGGGCTTGGCCCGAGGCGATAGGTCGTCGTCCTCCAGTTCCAGGTCAGGCCCCTCCTCGAAGCGGGCCATCTCGGCCAGTTCACGGGCCGCGCTCTCCGCAATCGAGCCCGCCTCCATGGTATCGTGGACCGTGGGCTCCTCCAGGGACTTCATCTTGCCGTACCGGACCTCCTCGGGTTCGGCCTCGGCCTCCTCTCCTATGGTGGCCATGATCGCCCCGATTATGGGAAGCCGCTCGTAGTTGCGTTGGGCGGACGTCCTCTCTGGCGGGGGCACCTCCAAGGGCTCCTCCGCCACCCCAGCGGACCCATGCGGAGAGGACGGTGGTGAGTAGTACGTAGTGGTCATCTCCCCCCCCAGGGCGCTGTCGGGCGCGCCGGACGAGCTGTAGACCGCCTTCTGCTTGGACCTCCTGAAGATACCACCCTTCGTCCTCTCAACGTGCATGACGGGTTCGGCGATATCGACGGTCGGTGGTTCCTCGTAGACCACCGGTGGCTCCACATCCTCCTCCAGCTCGGTGATCGTCCTCTCCTGGGCCACGGCGACCATGGGAGAATGGACGACCCTGACAGGGCGACGGCCCTGGCTGGTATTGACGACGACCCAGTCCTCCGCGTCCCCGACGATGGCCTCGCCTGCGGTCCTGGGGGACATGGTGGTCCCGGCGCTGGCTCCCTTGCGGGACCTCTTGGACCTGGTGGTCGGCGCCACCGCCGCGACGGCAGGGACCTCGGTGACGTAGACAAGGTCCTCGTAGTGGGGACCGTCCTCCCCGGTGGATATCGTCTTGTTCACACGCTTCTTGGTCCGTGGCCTGGCCAAGACGGCACCTGTCTCGTCCACCACCTCGTTGAACTGCATGTACTGGTAGACGCGCATGGCGATATCGTCTATCATCTCGTTGACCGAGTCATGGGCCGCCGCAGTGCCTGAGAACACCCTGTGGGGGTGCCAGCGGGACGGGGGGTCCAGGGTGGTCGAGCCACTCTTCTCCGCCTCTTCCTTCAGTATGCGCTCCTTGAGCTCCCCCAGGGGAATGCCGACCTTCTCGATCACCGTCTCCTCCTCACGACGGCGCAGGGAGCTGAGGGACCCGCCCACCAAGGCGAAGGCGAGCATGATGAAGACCACATCGGGGGGGGTTGCGGCCCAGGAGTTGATGCTCTGCTCAAGCCCGCTCAGCAGGGGAACGGCAGCGGCAGGCATCTCTGCGATGCTATCCAGGTCGACCTCGGTACCAGTGATCATGCTGGTTGGGATCAGGTCCATGTTCTCGCTGATGGCCGCCAGGAGAATGAACATGACCAGGGCCGGGATGATGACAGCGATCACGGCCCTCAGTGGACCGCCCGCCTTCCTGCCGCCCACGTAGCCCGCGATGGCGGGACCCGCCACGGGCAGCCAGAACAGCAGGGCCGAGAGGATCACCGTCCAGGTCATGCCCCGGACGATCCCGTAGCGGGCCGCGTGATGGATCACGGTGCGCTCCCCCACGACCATCTTGTCAGCAGTGGATTTCAACTCATCGATCTTGTCCGGGCCATGGAGGTCACCGTCCGTCGACACCTCTGGAAGGTCGGCCAGGCCCTCCTCAGCGGTCTCGCCGGCCTTCGGCCCCTTGGACGTTGCCTTTTTGGATGGGGTGCGGCGCTGGACACTCTTCGAGGTGCGGGTCTCGGCCGAGGCCTTTGACTGCTTTCCAGCGCCCTTCTTCTGTGTCTCCTTCTTGGGTTCCGCCGACCGCTTGGCGTTAGCTCTTGTGTTGCTGCCCCGCATCTGCTTCGGGGCCACCGGACCTGACCACCCCTTTCCGGAACGGGGTCCCATCGAGCCTCGTCGGCCCTTGGTCCGTTTGGTGGTTCCCTTCTTGACACCCTTACTTCGGGCCGACCCCTTCTTGGGTGTCCGGCCCTTGCCGGCGCTAGGGCCGGTCATCTTGTTGGCCAAAGCTATCCCTCCTGACGTAGAAACATGACGTCAAGTGCATCCCATTTTGTAAAGGGGTGACGGACGTATTTATATTTTGGGTGTCCGGAGATCTACTGGCACCCGGGCTCGATCGGGAGCCATTGGGGTGTCTAGGCGTTATTTCGAACGATCCTCTTC
This sequence comes from Methanobacteriota archaeon, assembly GCA_030594725.1. Classification (GTDB taxonomy): domain Archaea; phylum Thermoplasmatota; class DTKX01; order DTKX01. The sequence continues at coordinate 196 of JAUVEQ010000086.1, read as the reverse complement.
CAGCTCGTCGATGATGTCGTCCAGCTCCGTGGTGTCCTCTTCCTCGGACCCCTCGTCCTCCTCCATGCCGTTGTCCTCGGAGTCCAATATCGGCTCCTTGGCCTCGGCCTTGGAAACCGCTGGCTTCGTCCCTCCTCCCTTGGGGAAGAACAGCAGTATCAGTATGACGATGATGCCCACGCTGACCAGGAGATAG
>JAUVEQ010000193.1 GCA_030594725.1 Methanobacteriota archaeon | reverse complement strand
AGCTCCTCGCCCAGAACTGATGGGCCGGGAGTCACGGAGGCGATGCCGTCGGGACCCGTGATGACGGCCACCGTGCCCATCAGGCCGGCTCCCCTGGCATGGACGGTCGCGCCCTCCACGGGCTCGCCCGTCTCCTCGTCGGTGACCCGCACGTTGAAACGCGGCGAGTTGAAGACCGCCCCGCCCAGCACCTCCATCTCGAGCCGCTGGGGGGTGCCCACCCACACGGGGACCTCCGGGTCTCCCAGGAGGTTGTACGAGTAGAGGTTGGCATAGAAGTAGTCCATATTGATGCGGTCAGAGGCGGGGGGGCCCTCGGTAAGATAATAGTCGTGGTACTCGGCCTTCAGCTGTCCCAGGGCCTCGCCGGGTCGCACCAGTCCCTCGTCCACCACCAGTTGCCAGAAGCGCTCGGACAGCCACCAGTTGCCGAAGCTCTCGTAGGATATGTTCTCCAGCCGGAAGGTGTCCCCATCACCTGCCACGAGGGCGATCGCGCCCCCAACCGGGGAGGTGATCATCCTCTCGAAGTTGGTGGGGTCCTCCTTGTCGTACTGTCCGGAGTAGCAGGAGCTTATGTACACGAGGGGCAGCATCGAGCCGGTGTTGTTCACTATCGTGTCCTCGGAGACTATGAAGGGCCGCGCGGACTCGAACATGTTCGCGGTGCCGGAGCCGTCGTACTCGGCCAGGCCCCCGAAGGCCTCGTAGCCGTGGCTGGCCCAGAACGCGAAGGCATTGCCCCGGTTCCAAGCTGCGGTCGAGCTCATGCGGTTCAGGGTGTCGTTCTCCGCCGTGTACCTGCAGCCCTCGAAGAAGGGGTAGTCGGCGAGCTCGATGATGTCGTAACCCTCGCCCAGGATGACCCTCACCTTCTGGGTCACCTCGTACGCGTTGTCGGTGTAGGGGTCGAAGCCCTCGTCGCTGTAACCGGACCTCCCGGGAAGGGTGAATGGATTATCGAGCAGGTTCGGCTCGTCCATCAGCGCCCCCGCCAGGAAGGCGTTCTCGAACCAGTCGCCTCCGGGTGGGTCCATCTCGTAGGCAAGGTTCTTGGCCACCGCGTTCTCCAGCTCCTCGGGAAGCGTAGCGGAGATGCGACCGACGTACAGTTCGGGGGTGAGGTCCTCCTCACCGGGTTCGCCGAACACGCCGTCGCCGTCGGTATCCCAGTCCGAGCCGAGGCCGGTGTAGTAGGTGTCGCCCACGTAGAGGTTCCGCGCCCTCTCGGTGTCACCGGAATGGTCCCTGTCGGCCCAGAGGTACCGGAGGGGCACCAGGTCGGGGTCGCCGGCGAGCAGGAGCCACCGGGGAGTTCCCTCGGTCTGGTTGTAATAAAGGTCCTGGAGGAAGTTGTGCAACCGCTCGGCGTCGTCACGGCCTTGGTACACAGATAGGATGGTGGACAGGTCGAATATCTGGGCGGGCACGCCCCGGTCCATCTTCCACTCGATCAGGGGACCCAGGTACCGTGCCAGCTGTGCCGGGGCTATGGCGACGTACTCCAGGCCAGGCTCAACGTAGAAGCTGGGCGCCCGGCCAGCATCCTCCCCGTCCTCAGCCAGCACCGCGGCGCTCGGTGCCAGCATCGTGAGCGCCACGACTAGGGCAATCAACCTTCGGGCTGGAAGCGGGGAGGGGGCTGGCACGTCGAACACTACGGATGTCACTGATATATAATTTATCCAACATTGTTCGAACCATGGTCAACGTCGGTCATCTCAGACCCACCCGGGGGCAGATGTCCCCGACAGGGCATCCAGGACATCCTGGCTTCCTTGCCTTGCACACCCCACGACCGTGATCTATGAGCAGGTACGAGCCCTTGAACCACAACTCCCGAGGCCAGAGGCTCATCAGCACCCGCTCGATCTTGGCAGGGTCCTCGTGCCGTGTGAACCTCATCCGCCGGGACAGCCTGCCGACGTGGGTGTCCACCGCGATCCCCTCGACGATGCCGAAGGAGTTGCCAAGGACTATGTTGGCCGTCTTCCTGGCAACGCCGGGGAGGGCGACCAGCTCCTCCATGGTGCATGGAACTTCGCCCCCGTGGCGTTCAACAAGGGCACTTCCGATCCCCCGCAGGTGCTTGGCCTTCTGGTTGAAGAACCCGGTGGAGTGGATATCCTCCTCCAGCACGCCCGGTGGTGCGTTGGCGTAGTCGGCCGCAGTCCGGTACCTCTTGAACAGCACGGCCGTCACCTCGTTGACCTTCTTGTCGGTGCACTGGGCAGACAGAACGGTGGCCACGAGCATCTCCAGGGGGTTTGTGAACTCGAGGGCCACACTAGCCTTCGGGTAGACCTCCTGGAGCCTGCTCATCATCTGTTCGGCGTGCTCGCGCTGCACCTTGGTGGCCAAGTCAGCCCACCTCCGTTCTGGAACGATGCCGTCTATCCCTCTCTACCCTATACCTTCTCGGAGGTGACGGGTTCCAGGTCCTCGAACACCTTCTCGTTGAGGGCGTCGCCGAAGTCGGCGGTCATGCCCTTCATGGTGCCGTCGATGATCCACTTTGCTCCCAGCATGGCAGCGATCATGGCGCCTACCATGTCCATGACCAGGTCCTTCATGGTGTCGTCCAGGCCGTTCTGCTCATGGGTCCCGAAGATCTGGTCGGTGGACCACTCCATTATCTCCCATATGGCACCCAGGAACGCTGCGATGAAGATGGTGAAGATCATGATCGCCCTGATGTCCATCGTAAGACCGCTCCAGTAGGTGTGCATGAGGTAAATGACGGTCAGTGCAACGACAGCAAGCATGAAGGTTGACACGAAGTGGGTCATGGTATCCCACCACTCATAGGTTGCGTAGAGGTTCAGCACACCGCCCGCAGTGTGCAGGAAGAGTGCGAAGAAGATCAGGAACTCCAACATCCATGGGATGCTTATCGAGTAGTTCTTACGCAGAAGGGATGGTAGGAATGCGAATGCCAGTGTGAACAGGCCCGCGAACACCCAGACCATCTCGCCCTCGATCAGTGCCATGATGGCCAGGATGCCGATGCCGATCTTGATGAGCAATGAAATGGTCCCTACCCGTCTGGCCTTCTTGCGATACTTCTCGATCTGCGCCGGGGTGAGGCCCTCAAGCTCCTTATCGGTCACTGGGCCCTGGACCCTTTCCACCACGCCACCGACGGCATCCCCCGCGGTATGACCGATCTTGGCAGCTCCATCGGTGACACCCTTGGTGATACCGCCGGTCTTTTCGGGTTCGTCCGTCATCTCAGGCACCTCCCGTTTCCTTCTCAACCTTGACCCATGTTGGGATCTTCCAGACCACGTAGAAGAAGATGGCGGTGACGATGGCGGCCAAGGTCATTAGTCTCCAGAAATTGACCTCCTTGAGGTCGCCCACGTCCTCCCACTTGCCTACAGTGTTCGAGTCCTCCCCGTAGGCCATGGAAGTGCCCGAGGAGTTCACCGCAGACACCAGGAAGTTGTACGTGTGGGTCCTCTTCAGATCACTAATCGTGTACTCCATATCCGTGGTGGTGGCATCGGGTTCCCCGCTGGGAACGCCATCGAAATCGTCCTCGGACCAGTAGATGTTGTACTTGACAACACCAGTGTCGTTGGTGATCTCCCAGTCGAGGTTTATCTTCTCATCCGCCGTTGCCTTCGCCCTCAGGAACAGGGTGGTCGGTTCCGAATGAGCCGCCACGCTGGTGGCCAGCAATGAGACGGTAAAAATGAGCACGAGCAGCACTGCTATTGCCTTTGCCTTTCTGAAGTGATTCATGTCTAGGGACATTTAAATCCTCCCTCCCGAGGTCGAATAACACGGGGTGTTTAAATATTTTTACCCCGAGCCTCAAGGCCCATGTCAACGTCTTTCATGGGGTACTAGCCCCAGGCCAGAGGGTCTACTGGGTCACCGGGCGCCCCATGATGCGGGCCAACCTGATGAACAGCCCGTCGAGGCCGCTTCCGAACTCCGAAGAGGTCCGCTCGAGGGTCCCGTCCCTGTACCACCGTACGGCGAGGAGGGCGGCGGCCATGCCACCCACGACGTCCATGACAAGGTCGAGCATCGTGTCGTTGATGTCGTCCGCGGCCCGCAGGTCGACCAGCATGTCTGCTGCGATCTCCATGCCCTCCCAGATGAGGCCGAGGGACATGGCGATGATCATGGTGATCAGGATTATCTTCCTCGCGTTCAGCTGCACGAAGCCAAGCCGCTCGTTCACGATGTAGAACAGGAAGAAGCCGATGAGGGCGAGCATGAAGGTGGACACGAAGTGGGTCACCATGTCCCACGACCAGAAGACATTGTAGAGACCCATGGCGCCCCCGCCCACGTGTAGGAACAGGGCCAGGAACAGCAGGAACTCCAACTTCCAGGGGATGTTGATGTCGGCGTACCGCCTGAGGAGGGTCGGGACCATCGCGAAGAAGATGCAGAAGATGCCCGAGTAGATCCAGACCTGGACACCGTCGAAGACCGCCTTGAACGCCATTATTACGATGAGGACCTTGAGGAGGGTGGTGATGTGCCTGAAGATCTCGGCCCGCCTGCGGTACTCTGCCTCGGTGGGTTGTCTCGTGGATAGGATCTATTCACTCTCCCTCGGCTCGGAACAGACCTTTTGAGCGGTTTTTGGTACTTAAACCTTGCTCTTAGGTCTGTTACGGACCAACCCATCGGTACAGGTCGTCGGTGGGGTTACCAGGAGGTCGACTAACGCCGGTCCTTCCTGCGCCTGTGACCCTTCTTGACCGAGGGCCTCGTGTGCTCCGAGCCGATGCCCTTCTTGCGCAGGCCCCGGGACTTCTTCCCCGCCGAGGTGAGGCCGCGGTTGGCGCGACCCTTGTGGTGGGGCTTGCAGACCCAGTTGATCCTGTCATCTGCCATGATCACCGGGTGGTGGGGGTCCACCAGTATCACCTCGAAGTAGATGTGCCTGCCATCGTCGAACACCCAGTAGGAGTTGAGGACCTCCATGTTGGGGTAGTGACGGCCCACACGCTCCTCGGCCACCTGCTGCAGGGACTTGTCAAGGGTGATCTTGTTCAGACCACGGGACCGGGGCTTGCGACCGCCGGTGAAGCGGTGCTTGTGCAGCGAGCCCCTTCGGACACGGGTGCGGACGATCACGTATCCCTGCTTCGCCTTGTATCCCAGGGCCCGGGCGCGGTCCAGCCTCGTGGGCCGTTCCACCCGGGTGAAGACATTCATGCGGCGCCATTCGATGGCGCGGCTCCAATTGAGGTCCCGGACGTAGCTCTTGTCGGGATCCTTCCAGGCTTCGGCGATGTACTTGTAAGTGCTCTTGGCCATGGGTGCAAACCTCCGTTGTGAAACGTCTTGGGATTCACCGCCCAAGGGGGGCGGCACATCTCCGGCCGGACATTGCGAGGCGCGCATACCCCTGCTAGTATATAAGAATTCGGCCCCCCCGGCCTCGGGAGCCCTGTTCGTGCAATTGTTGTTCTTTAAGCTACAAAAAGGTTATATGGTCTGATTCCGTGGACCGCCTGGATATTGATAACCTCAACGGGAGGCATTGGATGAACTCTATACGACCGCATCTGTTCACCTCCGAATCCGTCACCGAGGGTCACCCCGACAAGGTGGCGGACCAGATCTCAGACTCCATACTGGATGCTATCCTCGAGGGCGATAAACACGGTCGCGTGGCCTGCGAGACCCTGGTGACCACCGGTATGGCCATCATTACCGGCGAGATCACCACCAACACATGGGTGGACATGCGCAAGATCGTCCGGGAGACCATCAAGCGCATCGGCTACACCGAGCCAGCCCTGGGCTTCGATTACCGCACCTGCGGCGTCATCGTCGCCGTCGACGAGCAATCACCCGACATCTCCATGGGAGTGGACTACTCCGAGAATCACGAGCAGGGGGCAGGCGACCAGGGCCTGATGTTCGGTTACGCCACCAACG
>JAUVEQ010000314.1 GCA_030594725.1 Methanobacteriota archaeon | reverse complement strand
CGGACCGTCCCACCCAAGAAGCGCCCTCCCGTTGACAACGAGTGGGAAGAGGTGGACTAGGGGAACGGGATGGTATCGGGAGGATATCGTCCAACAATGGACCCATGAACTACAACCGGTCGACCATTCTCAGCATCCATGAACGGACCCTCATCAGTTAATATATGAAGATTGTTATAATCAAGACCAATAACCCAAATTCCTAAGGTGGCAGATGGAAAATGAGAACGATCCCAGTACTGGCATTCGCCGTCCTCCTCCTTACCCTCGTTGCTCTCGCGCAGTCCGCTCCCCAGGACGTGGAAATGATGGACGGGGTCCAGGAGATGACACCACCAGCGGAGATCGTCAGGAACTCGATCCCGCTGGAGCTGGACCCGGGTCAATACGGGGACGGCCCGGTTCCCACTGCCGGTGTCGAGGGGCACAGCATCTTCTACACCACGCCCCAACCAGCTTCGATGTCCTCGATACCCCGGCCAGTCTCGATACAGCGTGAGCTGGTGGTCGTCCTGGTCGAGCAAGGCCTGCTCCCCCAGCTGAACACCTCCATCCTCCAGTACGTGGATGACCTGGAGGTGAGCGGTTACTCGGTGAAGGTGTACAACGGGACCTGGACCGAGCCGTCCACCGTGCGCGCCCTCCTCAAGGGTGAACTGTCCAATGGAATGGTCGGTGCCGTCCTAGTGGGCGACATCGTGGAGGCATGGTACGAGATCCTCAACGGACCCGCCAGCTGGGGCACTCAGGAGTTCCCTACGGACCTCTACTACACCGACCTGGACGGGAGCTGGGCCGATGCGGACGATGACGGGCTGATGGACAACCACACCCGGTCCGTCGACCCGGAGATATGGTTGGGGAGGCTGAGGCCTTCCGTCCTCGGTGACGAGGTGGACCTTCTTCGCAACTACTTCCGGAAGAACCACGAGTACCGGACTGGAAACCTGACCCTTCCCCATAGGTCCCTGGTCTACGTTGACGAGGACTGGACGTCCTGGTCCTACGATTGGAACGACTCGGTGGCCAGGATATACAACGACTCGACCCTGGTCAATGACGCCGACGGGGACGCCACGAACAAGGCCGACTACATGGAGCGGTTGACCCACGACTATGAGTGGATCCACGTGGGCGTCCACTCCGGTCCTACCACCCACCGGTTCAAGGTGGACGGCGAGTGGTTGTCCGACCAGATAGTCTACTCGACCGAAATTAGGACCATCGACCCCAACGCCCACTTCTACAACCTGTGGGCCTGCTCCAATGCCCGGTACACCGTAGCGAACTGCATGGGGTCCCAGTACGTCTTCGGCGACACCTACGGGCTCCTGTCCATAGGCAGCACGAAGACGGGGGGGATGATCAACCAGGACAGCTTTTACGAGCCCCTTTCCTCCAACATCAGCATCGGAGAGGCCTTCCAGGATTGGTTCACGGAGGAGGCTCAGGCCAACAGGAACTGGACGTACGGGATGGTCATCCTCGGAGACCCAACCCTCACCACGATCCATGACATCCACGCCATCAGCCCCCAGGTGACCTCCCCGACCCATCCGGACCCCCAGGAGATCTACTCGAACAGTACCGCAATCCTCGAATGGGAGACCCCCCGGGACATGGCGGGCATCGCGGGATACTACTACTCCCTCGACCTCTTTTCCGATACGGTCCCCGACCCGGCCAGCGCCACCTGGACCACCTACAACAACGCCACCTTCCAGCATTTGAGGGAGGGACACTGGTACTTCCATATAATCACCGTGGACACCCTGGGCAACATCGGCAGGGACCCAAGCCACTTCAGCATCCTCTTGGACACGACACCCCCCACCGCCTCGATAGTCATCGATGACGACGCGACCTACACCTCGGACCTTGAGGTCGGCGTCCGGATCGGGTCCCATGACAACTTCGGAGTGGCCCTCATGCGCTTCTCCCAAGACGGCGTGGACTGGGGGGATTGGATGCCCATCGGGGGAACCCACGACATCACGCTGGAAGTCGGTGACGGCCAGAGGAGGGTCCTTCTACAGGTCATCGACCATGGAGGGCTGATATCCGAGGGGGAGGTGTCCGATACGATCATCCTAGACACGACCCCTCCCAAAGGCACCATCGCCGTCCAGGCCTCGGATGGTTACTCGAACTCTGCTGACGTAATAATCGACATCACTGGTGAGGACGCCAACGGCGTGGCCAGCAGGAGGCTCAGCGACGATGGCATCATATGGGGCGCTTGGAAGCCGTTCTCACCCTCCACACGATGGGCCGTACCCCAGGGGGATGGTCCCAAGACGGTCCACCTCCAACTGATGGACGCGGCGGGCGTAGTGTCCACCGAGCCGATGAACGTCAGTTTCATACTGGACACCACACCTCCCGATGCATCGATAACGATCAATGATGGGGCCACGCACACCACTATCACGAACGTCACCGTGGCTATCGATGTTGTCGACCAAGGCCCCATCGATTGGTACAGGATGGAGATGTCCGATGGGGTATGGTCCGATTGGTCGTCCTTCAGCCCCGTTCTGTTCGTCGTCCTTTTTGGTAACGACGATATCTACACGGTGACCATCGAGGTCAGGGACAGGGCTGGCAACGTATGCCCATCCCCCGTCTCCAGCTCCATCATACTGGACACCACAGCTCCATCGGGTACGGTCATGATAGACGGTGACGCACCCTACACTACGGACCTCGAGGTGGATGTCCGCGTCACTGCCTTTGATGTGAACGGCGTGAGCCAGATGTCCATCAGGACCGGTGAGGGAACCTGGTCCCCATGGGAGCCCATCGCCGACGACTTCCTCATGAGCCTCCCCGAGGGGGACGGGACGAAGAGGGTCGAAGTGAGGTTCATGGACATGGCCGGTCTCGTCTCCGAGGGCGATATAGCAGACCTCATCGTCTTGGACACTACACCCCCATCGGGCACGTTGACCATCGATGGGCCCGACCCCTACTACACCAACAGCAACCCCGTTACCCTCCTCCTGTCCGACGAGCCTTCGGGCGATGCCCTCGAGATGATGTTCAAGGTCCTGGCCGGGGAATGGTCGGACTGGGAACCGTTCTCGACCTCAAGGACCATCCGTCTGGATGATCTCGAAGGCCTTCAGACCGTCTACGTCCTATTTCGTGACAGGGCAGGACTGGTCACGCCACAGCCCATAGGCCTTGACCTGCACCTGGATACAGAGGTGCCAATAGTCGACATCGAGGGGTTCCCCCCTGAATGGAGCGTCAAAGAGGATGACGTGACGTACATGCTCCACCTGTACAGCGAAGCTGGTGGTAGTCCCCTGGCCCTCTACGGCGTGTCCCTTGACCCCGAGGGCCCCTGGACGGAATACCAGCTCGACTTGACGTCCGATACCATGGAGTCCATCACCCTCGACTGGCCCCGCCTCGACGATGGGAGGTATCCCGTGTACTTCCACGTGGTGGACATAGCTGGCAACGAAGGTGTAGTCTTCACGACCTTCTCCAAGGACTCAGAGGGACCGATCGCATCCCTAGACCCTACGGCCAGGAATGCCGACTCTTCCACGGTAAGGGTCCAGTGGGACAGCCGGGACAATGTCTCAGGCATCGCCTCCATCCTCCTCTTCGTGGATGGAGGGGACCCCATCGACGTGACCGGGATGACGGAGCATCGGGTCGCGGACCTTCTGAACGGCGAGCACTCCCTGAGGCTCGTCGTGACCGATGAGGCGGGGAACGTGGTGCAGACCACCTCCGTCGTGGAGGTGGACGCGGGTTTCCTGAACTCCGAGGGGTCGTTCCTGACCTTGACCCTGCTCGTGGTGGCCATCGTCGCCATCGCTGGCGCTGTCATGTGGTCCCTGGCGAGGGGTCGGAGCGGGAAGTGAGGCTCAACCCGATGCCTTACGTTCGGCGACCCACTCCTCGATGGGCTTGAGCTTCTCCCGGATGCGAGC
>JAUVEQ010000206.1 GCA_030594725.1 Methanobacteriota archaeon | reverse complement strand
GGCATCTTGAGACCATCGGCGGTCTACACTTCCGACACCATCCTGTTCGGGAACAGCATGCTCAGGGACTACAGGATCCTGGTGGGAGGCGACTACATCCTTCGCATCTGGATGCAGGTGGGCTTCGGCCAGTACAACCTGACCATGACCGTCCTCAGCTACGAGAACGACAATGACAACAGCATAGACGAGGCCACGCCGGTCACCGACAACAGCGAGGAGTCTGGCGATGTCAACCTCAGCTTCGATCGCGACGACTACTACGAGATCTACCTTGATGAAGGCGAACCCCTCTGGGTCGTCATGACCCCCATCAACGGGCCCGCCGACCTGTACATCTTCGACGAGTTCGAGAACCAGAAGAGAGCATCGAGGAGGTCCGGCACGCTCCCCGAGAGGATCGATAGTTGGAAGCCCGACGATGCTGGCTTCTACTACATCGTCGTCGAGTCGGTGTACGAGGCCCCTGATTGGGAGAGCCCGCCCACGGTCGACTACACCCTAGAGGTATGGATCAACTACAGGCCTGAGATCAACTCGGGCCTCGATGGATGGGTCAAGAACTACCACCTGGACGAGGACAGCATCGACTCCGACTACGACGTCACCGTGATCTTCAGCGACAAGGACGGGGACCCCCTCATATACGAGCTTGACCTGACGTCCTACAACAACACCCTCATCGACATCCAGCTGGGTGTCGACAACAAGCTCACTATCGAGCCCATCGCCGATGCCAGCGACTTCAAGGTCTCGATCCTTCTCAACGCCACCGACACCAAAGGTCTGATGGTCAACTACACCGCCTGGATCTGGGTCGACCCGGTCAACGACGGACCCTACGTGGACGAGGATCAGGTGCCTGATGAGATCACCATGGGCGAGGACAAGGTCAAGTCCGGTGTGAACGTTACCAGGCCCTTCCGCGACGTGGACGACGACTTCTCCACCTGGACCTTCACCGCCACCACCACGGACCACATAATGGTCCAGATGGACGACCAGAACTGGCTGATCACCTTCACCCCCATGGAGACGCACTGGGCAGGAACGGAGACCTTCACCGTCACCTGCACCGACAAGGGCGGCCTGACGGCGGAGATCATCTACACCATCGTCATGTACGAGATCAACGACCCCCCGGAGATCATCGACTACATCGAGGCCATCACGATGAACGAGGAGACCACGGTGACCATCGACCTGGAGGACGACGTCGCGGGCTGGTACTTCCACGACATCGAGGAGGAGGACATGACCTACGACTTCGCCGATAACGGGTCCCTCACCGTCACCATTACCGGAACCGTGGTCACCATAACGGGCCAGTTGGACTTCGTCGGCACCTGGAGCGATCTGGTCATCTGGGCCATCGACGACCTGGGGGCCAAGTCCGAGAACCTCACGGTGTTCATCCAGGTCGAGGACATGCCCGACGCACCGGTGGTCGAGACCCTCATCGACACCGCTAGCGTCAAGGAGAACGAGGGAGTGACCTTCGAGCAGGATGTGTACTACTCCTTCTTCGACCAGGACTCCGACGCCTTCGACCTGGTCTGGAACTGGTACTTGGACGACGAGCCCGTGCCTCCCGAGCAGATCTCCGACAGGTACAACTACGAGTACATCCCGGCCGTGACCGCAGAGAAGGACCGCACCGTGATAGTGCGCCTCGAGGTCATCGACGGGGAGTTCGAGACCGGAGCGACCTGGACGGTGTTCGTCACCAACCTGAACGCGCCCCCGGCAGACCTCGAGGTCACCACCGCGGCCAACAAGACGGATTACAAGCACGGTGAGACCATCTCCTTCTCGGCCACCGCCACGGACCTGGATGGTGACACCCTCACCTACACCTGGTTCTTGGACCTGACCGAGGAGGTTGGGACCGGTCCCAACCTGGAACTCAAGGACGTGGACTCCGGACCGCACAAGGTGACCGTGTCTGTCAAGGACCAATCGGGCACCGAGACCACGCAGGACTTCGATTTCAACGTGGCCAAGAAGGACAGTGACGAGGATGAGTCACCCGGCTTCAACCTCGCCTACGTCGCCCTGGCCCTGATCGGGGCCGTCGCCATAATGGCGATACTGAGGCGCAGGTAGGGTCCTTGGCTCAGCCTGGGACCTCACTTGCCCCCGGGCACATCGTGTCCTAGTCTCCGACCTACGTGGAAATGCTTAAATATGGACCCGGCGTAGAAACCTAAGGACCCATCCGGTAGTGTACCATGTCAAGAGCCCGTAGACCGCACAGGGGGAGGACATCAGCCCTCCTCGTGCTTATCATCCTGATGCTGGTAGTCCCGGCCCCGGCCCTCTCGACCCCCCTCTCCTCAGATGAATCACCAGGAGGGGGACTGGGCCAGGGAGTTGACAGCGCTGCGGACGGCGACCGGGCGATGGCCAAGTGGACCTACCTGGTCTACATGTCCGCGGACAACAACCTCGAGGACGAGGCGATCCTCAACTTCAACCAGATGGAGATGGTGGGCTCGTCCGACGAACTGAACATCGTCGTCCAATTCGACAGGTCGCCCCTGTACGACGAGACCAATGGCAACTGGTCGAGTACCCGACGATACCTGGTCACCACCGACACCGACCCGGACCTCATGGACAGCCAGCTCATCGATGACATGGGCGAGGTGAACATGGGCAATGCCGACCGCCTACGAGACTTCGTGGTCTGGGGCGTTGCCAACTATCCCGCGGAAAGGACCTACCTGGACGTATGGGGCCATGGCGGTGGCTGGCGGGACGGGACCTGCAACGATTACACCTCCGGCTCCGCCATCGACACCGACGAGCTGGGCACGGCCCTGGCTGAGGCCGAGGCCCTCACGAACACCACCCTGGCCGGCCTTGGTTTCGACCAATGCCTGATGGCCCAGATGGAGGTCTTCTACGAGATCAAGGCGAGGGCCGACGTCCTCGTGGGCGCCGAGAGCCTCATTCCCTCCGAGGGGTACAACTACACCCGTATCATGGAGGCCCTCGACGCCGACCCGGATATGGACGCCCACGGTCTGGCCGATCTGATAGTCACGGCCTTCTTCGACGAGTACGGACACGACCACGAACGGACCCACTCCGCGACGGACGCCGAGGCGCTGGACGCAGGCCTCGCTCCCGCCCTCACCCAGCTGGCGCAGGTCCTCAGGGGGAAGGCGGACACCCTCTATGACGAGATCAAGCTGGCCCGGGACCTCACCCAGACCTACTCGACCACGGACTACCTGGACCTCGGCAACTTCACCGAGCGCCTTCTGGCGATGCTGCCCGAGAACGTGACCGCGTTACGTGCGATACGGCAGGCCACCCTCGAGGTGCAGGAGAACGTGTCCCTCGCGGTGGTCTCAGAGGACCATGGCATCGGCAGGAGCGGTTCGACGGGCCTGTCCTTCTACTTCCCCAGGTACGGACCCTCCTGGAGCTACGCCAACATCCAGATGAGCCAAGAGCAGCGATGGGACGAGTTCCTGGACGCATTCTACGACAGGAAGGACCGGCCGAACGAGGCCCCCACCGTCTTCGTGGGGGGCCCATGGGCGGATTCCGTGGTGGGACTGGAGTTCCAGTTGAGCGGGACGGCAAACGACACCGACGGGAACATCAGCACCATCGAGTGGAAGTTCGACCGGGACAAGTGGCAGTCCGCGACGGCCTCCGATCATTGGTCCGTGAACGTGTCCACTGACGGCCTGCGACCCGGGCTCCACCGGATCAGCGTCCGTTCCCGGGACGACTCCGGCGATTACTCCCGGGAGGTCCAATTCCTGCTGAACGTGGAGAGCCGCGGCCTCCTGGTGACCATTGCACCCGAGGAGACCCGCACCTATGCAGGAGGAGTTGTGGAGGTGGACCTGACCGTCTCGGCCTTCGGAGACGAGGGTGGCTTGGCCGGGCTCCATGTCATCTCGCTTCCCCCCGAGTGGACCGCGGACCTGCCCTTCACTGAGGTCGACCTCGAACCTGGGGGGGAATCGACGGGAAGCTTAGTGGTGACCGTCCCAGGAGTTCTCACCAACGGCATCTACGAGGTCGTGGTCAGGGCCTGGATGTTTGACGCCCCCCTGATACAGGCCTTCGGCCGACTGGAGGTGAACGTGACGGACCGCAAGGCGGACCTGGTCGCCGAGAGCATCACCTTCGACCCGGCCGAGCCCGAGGAGGGCCAGACCGTCGGGATCAACTTCTCCTTCGGGAACACCGGCCTGCTGGCGGCAGCCGGATTCAATGTCAGTCTCATCCACAGACCCCATGATGGTGAAAATCGGACCGAGCACGTGCTGTGGACCAATTCCAGCGTTGACCTGAGCGAAGGCGAGGGCCTCGGGTCCTACGTCGAATGGACGGCGACCATCGGCTACCACGAGTTCGAGCTCATCGTCGACTTGAACGGGGCGGTGCCGGACCTGGACCGTTCCAACAACCAGCTCACTGTCCAGTTCATCCTCGAGGGCTACGGTGTGGACCTGTTGGTCCAGCCCACCGACATCGAGACGGCCCCGGGAGAGGTCGAGACGTTCAACATCACGATAACGAACATCGGTAACCTGGCCGATGTCCTGATGCTCAAGGTCATGACCAACAGCCTTGGATGGACCACCGTCCTGAACAAGAGCATGTTCAACCTGGCCCCCGCGGAACCGGCCGTCGCCAACCTGAGGGTCTGGGTCCCCGAGGACATCCCCGGCGGGAGCCTCGAGGTGATCTCGCTCAGGCTATGGTCCTCCCAGGACAACTTCAAGTTCCAGGAGTTGAACCTGAGCCTGCTGGTCCCCGAGGTCTTCGGGGTCCAGGTCGACCAGGACAAGCAAGGGGGGACCTTGCCACCCCAGGGGACTGATTCGTTCAACATCACGATACAGAACGATGGCAACGGGTTCGAGAACTACACGCTGGACTACATCCGACAGACCGAGCACATGCTCGTCAACGCCGTCCACGACATCGTGGAGGTGGGGCCCGGTTGCTCCACCGTCGTCGAGGTGTTCTACTCCACCCTCGGTACGAACGTGGGCGGAAGGACCTTCGCCCTCGAATTCCAGGTGCGGTCGGAGGACGATCCCGCGAACGTCACTGTGGTCTCGTTCGATGTGACCGTGCAGCGCGTGTTCGGACTGTCCTCGTCATTCGTGGACGAGGACCTCGAGGGCCTTCCCGGACAGACCCTTGACCCGTATCTCATCATCAGCAACGACGGCAACTACCAGCTCGACCTGGAGGTCATCGTGCAAGGACCCGAGGAGCTCATCGAGACGGGCACCGTGCTGGAGGAGACCGTCGCGGGCGGAGACTCCGGGACCCACCTCATCGTGCTCCACCTGAAGACCCAGGCACCGATGGGCGTGTACGCACTGTCCATCCTGGTCCAGGAGAGCGGTTCTCCAGGAAACTTCACGACGACAACGGTGCCGATAGAGATCCTCAGGACCGACGACCCGTCCATCTCCCTGAACGCGTCAGATGATGGCCCCCTGTCACCAGGAGAGTACTGGGAGGCCTATCTTCTCCTCAAGAACGGTGGTAACCACCCGGAGACCTTCATGCTCAACGTCACGGGAGCACCCGAGTGGATGGTGGTCCATCTGGCCTCCTCCGAGGTCGCATTGCCTGCCTACGGGGACCTTCTGGTCA
>JAUVEQ010000139.1 GCA_030594725.1 Methanobacteriota archaeon | reverse complement strand
GGGACCTTCTGACCCTGGATCCCGGGTTCCTGCGCTACTCCATGGAGCGGTCGCGCCAGGAGGCCCTGTTGGCCCATGATCTGGGAGCGGTCTACCTCAATTCCCACATCGGCTTCCCCGAGCGGATGGTACGCCACGAGGGCGGGTCCATCTGGGCCGACGAGCACTTCGACTACCAGGGACGTATCGACGATGCCGTAGCCCACCTGGCCAGTATCGCCGACGAGCTTGATGTGCGCATCCTTTACGAGAACACCTATCGCCTTGTGGAGCCCCTGATGGAGGCCATCAACGACTGTTCCTCGCCCAACCTGGGCTTCCTGCTGGACGTCGGGCACGCCAACATCTACGGCAACACCCACAAGATACATGCCATGATGTCATCCCGGGGCAAGCTCTTCGCGATGCATCTTCACGACAACAATGGAAGGTGGGACCAGCACGCCCCCCTGGGCTACGGCACGGTGGACCTGGATGGTCTGGCGCTGCCGACCTACGTGGCGGTGGAGGTTCGCAACTGGGACCTTGCCATCGGCACCCGCGAGGAGTTCCGGAAACGGTACCTGTGAGCCCTCACTCGGGCTCGCCGTCGGGGAACTGCTTGTCCTGGGCTTCGTCGTGGATCTCCCCCATGACCTCCTCGATAAGGTCCTCCAGGGTGATGATCCCAAGGAGATGGCCCTCGTCGCTCACTAGGGCCATGTGGATGCGGTTCTTCCTCATCTCCTCGAACAGGTCGGCCGCATCCCTGTCTGGGAAGGTGTAGAAGGCCGGCTTCACGTAGTAGTCGATGTAGCCCCCCGACTTGCCCAGGAGGTCCTTGACGTAGATCACCCCGACGATCTCGTCGGCATGGGTGAGGCCCCCCTCGCCATTACCGTTGATCGAGGTCCTCGTGATGATCGGCACCCGGGTGAAGGCACGCTCGGCCAGCATGACGACCGCCTCTTCCAGGGGGGTCCCCGAAGGGATGGTGAAGACGCGCTCCCGGTCCACCATTATCTCCCTCACCTTCACCTCGCCGAAGTCCAGGGCCCGTTCGATGATGTCCTGTTCCACGTCCTCGATGGCACCCTGCTCAACACCCAGGCTGGTGAGCTGCCGGACCTGGTCGTCTGAGACCAGCAGGTACTTGGTCTCATGGTCCGTGGCTCCCACAAGTCGGAGTATGCCCCTGCTGATGGCTATGAGCCCGGTTATGAGGGGCGATAGCACCCGGGTGGAGTAGTAGATCCAACGGGCGTCCTTCAGGGACCTTCGGACCTTGTTGTCGACGGCGTAAGCCTTCGGTGTGATCTCCCCGAAGATCAGAAGCATTAGGGTCAGGGCACCCACGGCGATGCTGATGCCGATGTTTCCCAGGAGGGCGGCTGCCACCAGGGTGGTGAGGGCGGAGATGATGACGTTGACGAGGTTGTTGCCGATCAGGATGGCGACGATGGTCCGGTCAAGGTCCTTCTTGATCAACACGAGGTACTTGGCGTTCTTCTTCTCCTCGGAGACCAGCTCTGCGACCTCGACGGAATCGATCGCAGTGATGGCGGTCTCTGCTCCAGAGAAACGTGCGGAGAAGTATAGAAGGATCGCGATGGCGATTATCGCCAAATATATCCAAGGTTCGACAGTCACGGCACTTGGCACCTGCCGGACCTGTCAAGGTCCGCACATGGAGAAAAGGTTTTTGGTCTTGTTTGTTGAACGTAGAATCATGGCAGAAGGCCCGAACAGGACTAGGGTATGACCTCGATCCGTCGGGGACGGCCCCGCCCGTCGTAGGCCTGCCAGGAATCGATGGTGAAGGGATGTCCGCATATGAGGTGGATCGAGCCGAAGCGATCGAACAGCTCCAGGTCGGCTCCCGAGGGCCAGTAGTTGCCCGAGGGGTGGGAGTGGACCGTGCCCACGACGCTCCTGTCGGAGGGCAGCATCGAGAACCTGAAGAGCGCCGCCCTGGCGCCCTGCTCCGTCCCGGGCAGGACCATCACCTCCGTGATGATGCCGTCGTATGCCCGCAGGATGCCCCCGAACTCGTTGGGAAGGGAACCCCGGCTTGACTCGAGCATGAGCCGCAACGCGTCCTTCCTGATCGCCCGGATGGAGCCCCCTGGCTTGGGCCTCTCCCTCTTGGGCACCTTCTTGTTAATCTTCAATCACATCACACGGATAATGGCTGATGAACTTTCGTCGTAGCTTCTCGTAGAACCCCTCGCCCATCCGGACGAAGTAGGCGGACATGTCGGACCTGGTAAGCTCCACGGTGGTCCGTTGGCGGAAGTGGACCTCGTGCTGGCCGTCGATAACGACCAGGCCTGGATAGTGCTGCTCGGTCGTGGATATCTGGGCCACGCTGTCGGCGGGGATCACCATGGGTCGAGAGTGAAGGTTGAAGGGGGCTATGGGAGTGAGCACCATCGCCTTGACCCTTGGGTCGAGGATGGGTCCCCCCGTCGAGAGGGCGTAGCTGGTGGAGCCCGTGGGCGTCGCGACGATTAGGCCGTCGGCCCGGACGGTGTCCACGTAGTTGCCATCGATGGCAAGCTCCAGGGTCATCATCTTGCTGACGGCAGCGGTATGGACCACCACCTCGTTGGTCGCGTCCAGCTGCCTCCTGCCGTTCACGGTGCACTTCAAGCGCATGCGCTCGTCCAGGAGGTAATCCCCCGCGAGGACCAACTTGAGCCCCCGGTCGATCTCCTCCATGCCCAGCTCGGCCAGGAAACCCACGGAGCCAGTGTTGATGGAGAGCACCGGGGCATTGGTCATGTGGAGGGCGTGCAGGATGGTCCCGTCGCCACCGGCGATCACGAGCATGTCGACATCCATCTTCGACTGGGGGACGCCCTTCTCCTTGCCCAGGCGACGGGCCAGTCGGTCCTCGATGACCAGGTCGAGGCCCTTTTCGCCCTCCAGCACCTTGAGGGCCTTCTCGATCGCGACCAGAGCCCGGTCCTGGCCCAGGTTCGCCACCAGTCCCATCACCTTCGGGGACTCCACCTTGGGAGCCTTGTCCACCATTTCATAAACCCCCTGTATCACAAGCCTCGTTCATGGCTGCCATGTAAAGCCGGTCGAGGGCGGTCGCGTCCCCAACGGCCAGGATCTCCTTGCGGTCCTCCAGGCTGATCCGCATCTCCAGCATCTCGCACGCGGAGGTGAACAGCTCGCCTCCCGCCTCTCGGACGATCAGTCCCGGTGCCGCCAGGTCGGTGATCCGGAGGGGATAGCCGTCCTGGAAGAACAGGTCGGCGCACCCTTGTGCGACCAGGCACATCTCAAGTGCCGCCGAGCCCAGGGCCCGCACCCTCCTGGGCCTCTTCGTGAGCTCGTGGGCCCTCTCCGATGCGGTGTTGCCAGAGTAGAGGACGTAAAGGGAATCCTCCTCCTTGTAGGGCCGGGTCCTGATGGTCCTGTCGTTCATCGTCGCACCCTGGCCCTTCACCGCGTGATAGCTGTCACCGCTCACCAGGTTGTAGACCATGGCCTCCTCGACATCGGAGAAGGTGCGATTGCCGATGGCCAGACAGACCGAGTAGAACGGGATGCCCACCGATGCGTTGTAGGTTCCGTCGATGGGGTCCACGACCAGGGTGTGCTTGGCACCCTTGTCGAGCCAGCCTATCTCCTCCGATAGCACATTGAGGCCCCCGGGGATGGTGTCCACGATATCCAGTATCGCAGTCTCGGCCAGCTGGTCGATGCGGAGGGTCTCGGTACCGTCCGCCCCCATGCCGATGGATTCGAAGGCGCCATGTTCGGAGCTGTGCTCCGCCATCACGCCCTCGACGGCCAGGGCCATTTCCCGGAGGGGCCACTTTCGCGTCATGTGGCTCCCACGATGCGGGTTCGGGATAATATGACTTACGCTTCAAGTCTGGCCATTTGGAAGGAACTGTCCATCTTCACGGTCGTATTATTTATATATAACGATTAATGGTCCATCCACTTTCTATCTGGACAGATGTACAGATGTAATCAAAAAGATTATCTCCTACCTCCGACAATCATTATTCCCCCCCGGAGGGGTTGAGGATGAGAAGATACGCGATTTTAGTTGGAGTATTGTTGATAATGACCTCAGTGGGCACCATGGTGTCCGCCGATGTGGGTTGGGACAACCCCCTGGCGGTGTTCATCACCGTACCCGATGACGAGTGGGCCGTGGGAAGCGAGATCACCGTTGCCGTCCACGTGTTCAATGCGGGCGCCTACTACGATCCGGACGACGTGAACCTTACCATGGGTGAACAATACAAGAAGATCAACGTCACAAAGGTGGACACCGGCGTGTACACCGGGACCTTCACCGTACTGGAGGAGGACCTGGACTGGGACGGCGACATCTACCTCGAGGCCGCCGTCACCGATGGCAGCGGGATCTGGCCAGACATGGCGGAGGACTACAGCTGGCTCTACGGCGGCGGCAGTGGCGGTGATGATTTCTCCGTCCTTTGCATGACCATCGAGCCCGGAAGCGGTGTCGCAATACCAGGCCAGACGGTAAGGGTCGGCATATGGACGACGTACGGGACCGATCCCATCGACCCCGACTCGGGAACCCTGGAGGTCTGGGTCTACGACGTCAACTACGACGACGTGACCTACGACCTCAACAGGATAGAGACGGGCTATTACGAGCTCACGTTCACCATCGACGGTGGAATGGACGAGAGCGGTTATTACGAGGTGGAGGTCGAAGCGGAATACAGCACTGGCGGTAACACCTACTACGACGACGACTGGATAGATGTGGAGGTCAGGTTGCTACAGGTCTGGGTCCATTACGTTTCCGTCACCGAGACCTCCGCCGAGGTAGAGTACTTCGTGCTGGACCCCTCGGGGGTACCCATCGAGGGCGCCACCGTGGACCTCTACTACTCCTACTCCGACGACGGATGGGACTATGTCGAGAAGGAGGACGGCGACACCACCGACGAGAACGGGATGGTCTCCTTCATCCTGATGTAC
This sequence comes from Methanobacteriota archaeon, assembly GCA_030594725.1. Lineage (GTDB taxonomy): Archaea > Thermoplasmatota > DTKX01 > DTKX01. The sequence continues at coordinate 2,470 of JAUVEQ010000139.1, read as the reverse complement.
AGCGACATTGCCGAGGACGAACCCTACGTCGAGATAACGATCGATGTCGAAGCGGACGGCGTGACCGATTCGTACGACGATTTCCTGATCGTGGTGGAGGGTTACGATCCGAACTCGGACTGGGGTTTCAGCGTCGCCATTCCGGAAGAGATATTGGAGGCCGACACCGATGTCACCATGGACCTGGTGGCCAGGTACGACGGTGACACCATGACCTTCCAGGAGATATCCGTGTACGTGGTCAACGAGCACGATATACTCGATCACGGGACCGTGAGGACTGACATGAACGGCAAGTTCCAGCTGTCCTTCCACACCCCCAGCACGGGCGGCGGTATCATGGGCATCGATTGGGTGGAGGTATACTTCACGACCCAGTACCTGGGCTCATGGGAGTCCGACGGGGACTGGCTCCTCGTCGGTGAGATTGGCGGACGCGGGGACCTCAGGAACCTCATCGACCCGGGCACCGCCATCACTGTCGAGCCCTTCAGGGCCGGCGAGACGGCGGAGGTCACCCTGACCTGCACCGCCGCCGATGGCGTCGACGAGGTGGCCATGATAATGTGGTTCGCAGGCTCCCTCGACGACCTCATGGACTACAAGAGGACCGATTGGGGTATCATGGGTTCATGGGAGCCCGATACCATACTGGGTGAGGCGGGGGCCACCTGGTCGGACGGTGCATACCATGCCACCGTCCCGATACCCATAATAATGGACCCCGAGGCCAGCTTGACGTTCGTGGGCGCGGTGGGTTTCCCGAACATGTACTCCGAAGATCTCCGGGTCGCGTACAAGGAGGGCGTGTACGCACTGCCTCCCAACGAGCCTCCCAGCGTGGCCATCACCTTCCCCGTGGAGGGCCAGCAGTACAGCGGAGCCCTCATGCTGGAGGGTAGCGCTGGCGACGACAAGGCCGTCGAGTCGGTGGAGTATCGCATCGACGGTGGGGTCTGGACCGATGTGGAGGGGACCGACACCTGGAGCCTCGAGCTGGACACCACCCAGCTGTCCACCGGCACCCACCAGCTGGAGGTGAGGGCATACGACGGCGAGGAGTGGTCCATCCTGGACAAGGTCGTCTTCGAGGTGGACCAGCCTCCGGAGGTTACACTGACGACCCCGATAACCGGGAGCCTGGACGGTCTGTGGACCTTCATCGGCAACGCCATTGACGACAACTCTGTCGACAAGGTGGAGTATCAGGTCGACGACGGAGGTTGGTTCACCGCCACCGGCATAGACGAATGGTCCTTCGAGCTGGACACCAGCATGTTCACCTCCGACGACCACGTGCTCAAGCTGCGGGCCTCGGACGGTGAACGCTTCTCCCTGGAGGTGGAGTTCAACTTCACCATCAACCAGATACCCCTGGTCGCGATCACCGGCCATGTCGAGGGCAAGCTGTTCAAGGACAAGGTGAACTTCGAGGGCACCGCCTCGGACGACATCGCGGTGGTGGCCGTGGAGATCCGCATCGACGCTGGCGAATGGCTCGACCTCGGCGCTCTGGCCGTGTGGAACTACAAGGCTCCCGTCAATGACCTGGAGGAGGGCAACCATTCCCTGGAGGTCAGGGTATGGGACGGGGAGAAGTACTCCGAGATCGAGGAGACGTACTTCAGCTACGAGAAGTCCGAGGAGCCCGGTTTCGGCCTGCTCGCGGCCCTCATGGCAGTCCTGGTGGCCGTCCCGATGGCCAGATGGAGGATGCGGAACCGGGAGTGAGGACACTCCCCCCCCCACCGTCCGACCGCTCCCCGTTCCCAGGGAGCGGCCCCTATCTTTATTAAGAGGTCTCCCCATTCACTGGATGGTTCCCATGAAGACAGTGAACGAGGTTAGGAACTTGAGGGTGAACGGCTACCTGATAATCGATGACGAACCCTGTAAGATCCTTTCCATCTCCACATCCAAGCCGGGGAAGCATGGTGAGGCCAAGGCCCGCATCGAGGCCGTGGGCCTGTTCGATGGTACCAAGCGTAGCATAGTCCACCCCGTCAAGCACAGGGTGGGCGTGCCCATGATCGACAAGCGCCAGGGTCAGGTGATCACCGCCAGCGGTGCCTCCGCCCAGGTGATGGACCTGGAGACTTACGAGACCTTCGAGATGGTCGTGGACGAGGAGTTCCATGACAAGCTCGAGGCAGGCCAGGAGATCAGCTACATGGTCACCCTGGGCCGGATGAAGATCACCCGGGCCTGAGCGTCCTCCCAGGGAGCGGACCCCTATGGAACCCGGCCCCTCCCGTTTCGCCGATGCCCACTCGTCCATCGAAGATGCCGCCTTCGTCCTCATAGGTGTCCCCTACGACGCCACCGCAACCTTCCGGCACGGGGCCCGTGACGGACCCGAGGCCATAAGGAAGGCCTCCTACAACTTCGAGACCTGGCTGCTCGAGCTGGGCCTGGACCTGGATGACGTGCCCATTCACGATGCGGGGAACGTTCCGGAGGTCTTCGACCC
>JAUVEQ010000021.1 GCA_030594725.1 Methanobacteriota archaeon | reverse complement strand
CATCCTGCCCTTCACCAGCATGCGCTCGGTGCGGGACGTCGTGGTGATGAACGTCGATTAGGTGCCATGCCACCCCACCCATGATCGAAGGCTCAGCTCCGGCTCGGTCGAAACCGTCGAGAGACGGTCATCCCATATGTGGTACAGCGGCACAGTGGGGGGCAAGGGTTAATTCCCGTCTAACCTTTCAGGTGAACCGATGGAAGAAGAAGCCGCGGGATCCGATGGACAAGAATCCGATTTTCTCGTAATCCCAGCCATCTCCATCAGGAAGCGTCGCGTGGTGGTGGTGAACAACGGGCGATACGAACCCCTCACCGATGTGGAGGACAAGGAGCTCACCCTCTACGACTTCGTGGCCATGTTCCTGGACGACTACAGCACCATAATGGTCATGGACATCGATGGCATCGAGAGTCGGAGGCCCCAGCTCACCCAGATCCAGACCGTGGCCCCCGTCAAGAACGTCTGGTGGGACCCCGGCGTGCGGAACCTCGAGGACATGATGGACACCTTCACCGCAGGGGCCAACCGGGTGATCGTGGGCACCAAGACCATATGGAACCTGGAGGAGCTCAGGTCCTGTCAGGAGTTCTCGTCGGACTTCGTCCTCGGCCTGGATTGGGTCGACGGGATCCTGTCCCGGGATGCCAACATCTCCCAGGCCGACCCCATCGACTTCCTTCGCGACATGCATGACGAGGGCGTTCGACGCATCCTGTTCAGCCAGCTGGGGAGGGTCCGGTCCGGTTCGCGGATCGACACCGGGTTCGTGAGGGAGATGAGGGACGTCTCCAGGAGGCTCTACCTGGGTGGTTCGGGCTTCAGCCTGGCGACCGCCCGTGAGGTGGAACGCGCCAACATGGGCATCCGCGGCATAGTCGTGGGTGTGATGGACATAATCCGAGACAGCCTCGTGGATGACCAGTCGGAATACGATGAGGGTACCGTCATCCACGGCCAGTACTGAGGGGGTCTGCCATTGGAGAAGCTCAAGGAGGTCATTGCATTCCTGTACAACAGGGCAGGAAAGGAGGAGCTCACGGGCCAGGAGCTTCGCTTGGCGATGTCAATGGACCTGAGGTGGTTCTCTCCCAAGGAGGCAGAGGAGATAGTGGACCTCTTCCAGAACAAGCGCCTCCTGGTCCGGAAAGGCTCTGGAGGTCTCCGGCCCGCCTTCAATTACAAGAATCTGACCATCGATAGGGACCTCCACCCGACGAAGGAGGAGTTGCTGGGAGGTTCGGGTGACGAGCCATTGTTCGTACGCATGGTGGGACACATCACGGACCGTGCGGACGAGGAGAAGCGGAACGTCATCTCGAGGGTCAACAGGAAGGCGGGGGATATGGGCATAGAGGTGGAGGCCGCCGTGATGCTCGTGGGCGATGAGATGGGAGTGGACATGGGTCCCTTCGCCGACGAGGCTTTGGCGGCCATCGCCTCCAAGTCGAAGTGAGGTCCCGGACCCTGAATGGCCGGGATGAGTAGCTCGCATGCCATGCCATTGCGTTGCATGGCCCCTCGAGGCATCGAGGAACACACCATCGACCGGTACCCGTTCCCGACCGTTCCCCACGCACCGGACGGGTACAAGGGATGCGTTGCCGATGATGACCCGTGAGAGGCATCGACATGGCCAGGGGTACAGGTCCTTGATCCGCGAAGCCGGCGGAGGGGATGTCGGGACCTGCGGTCATCCGGGCCTTCCATTGAGGCCAACCCTGGGGGAGCCAGTATCCGAAAAAACGGATATGAGGGCGACACGGTCCGTGTCCGCGTGAAGTAACGGAGGGCCCGCTTGCGCACGCCGCGTTCCCGCGGTCGACCCGCCGCCCCCGCGGCGGGGAAAGCGGGGCGCAGGGTCGTCGAGGAGCCGATATTCGCAGCTCGGGGTAGCCAGGGTCGATCACCCTCTCCGATTATTCTCATTCGGTGATGTACACGGGTCGAAATTGTGGCACAAAGGTATTTAAAGAATGTATTGCATACGCACATACACTTGTCCTGCGAAAACAATAATATCCCTCTCTTGGGGGATACAAATTCGAAGCGCGGGACGGGTGCGTGACCAATGTGAGAGGCGTGCCCGGGACCTTGGTCCCCCCGTCGGTCGCGGAGGAATGCTCATGAGGGAGGGAAGCAGACAAATCAGCATCCGCATGCCCGAGAGGGTGGATGCTTTGCTAGACGATCTCGTACAGGAGGGCATCTTCCGGAATCGGACCGAGGCCATTGTCGAAGGGATCATCCGGCTCTACGAGGACCTCACGGTCTCGGAGACCGAGATGAACCTTAGGCTGAAACTGGCCAAAGGGGACCACAACAACCTCCGACGCTTGAAGCAACTGGATGGCGGCAGCGAAGAGCTGTGGGCCGAACGGCTCATCAACCTCTATGCCCTGCATCATGCCAAAGTTCTGGCAGAGCAGGTCGAGGATTGGGAGGCCATTTTCCAGAAGAAGCGTTGCCTGGAGGAAGAGACCGAGAGCTTGGCGGAGATCAGGAAGCGGTGATGGGAACCACACCTGCTCTGTCTTAGGTCAGAAGGGAACGGGATGCACTAAAGGGCCTAGCCCCAGCTCTACCCAGGAGCCCGGCCGCCCTCACCGGTCGCAGGATAGCACCGGCCTTCGGGCCGGAACGAGGAGGCAACAAATGGGCTCTACTGGGCAGGGATGGGGAGGCTCCCAAGATGGCAGGACTGGAACACGGATCCAGTGTGTAGGCATCGGGGGGGCAGGTTCCAACAGTGTACACCGCATTAGTGAACAGCAGATAGATGGACTCGAGTGCATAGCCGTCAACACCGACTGCATGCACCTGGCCTTCGTCGACGCGAATGCCAAGCTCCTTATCGGGCGTGGCATAACCCGGGGCTTCGGAGCCAGGGGTTGCGTCGAGACGGGTCGCTCCTGCGCGGAGGAGGCCGTGGACGTGCTTAGCGAGTACATAGGCAAGGGCGTCGACGTCGTATTCCTCTCCGTAGGGCTGGGAGGCGGCACCGGGACGGGGGCCGCTCCGATCATCGCCAGGATCGCCCGCAAGAACGGAGCGAAGGTCCTTGCGATCGCGACCCTCCCCTTCTCCGTCGAATCGACCCGGCGGGAGCGGGCGAAGGAGGGCCTGCTTCATCTGAACAGGGAGGCCGACACGGTCGTCGTCCTCGACAACGATCATCTGCTGGAAGTGGCGGGAGACCTGCCCATCGACGCCGCCTTCAGCCTCATCGACAATCTTATCGCCTCCGTGGTGCGGAACATCGCCGAGGCCACCATGGACCGCGGTCTCGTGCCCATCGACCTGGACAGTGTCACTTCGATGATCTCTTCGGGCGGGTACGGTGCCCTCGCCTTTGGCGAAGGACACCGAAAGGCTCCCGTCAGCGCCGTGCAGGCCGCCCTCCGGAGCACCCTTGCCGCCGGCCGGTGGGAGGGAGCCGATGGCGCTATCGTTCACGTGTCCGGAGGATGGGACCTTACCCACGAGGAGGTCCACGCGATCCGTGACTACCTGATGGCCAACCTCAAGGATGCGCCGAACGTCGTGCTGGGAGCCAACGTCGACCCCTCCCTGGGAAACATCATTCGCGTCACCTCGATCCTGGTGGGCGTGAACAGCACGGTGGACGTACCTCCCGACACGGTGGCGTCGCAGATCGATCACGCTTTCACCACGGGAGAGCTCACATCGCGGGACCCGATGAGCGTCACGAGGGATGCCTAGCCCTCTGTCCCCCATCGACCCCGCATTACCTCTGACTCCTCCTTCCGAGGGGCGCCGGTCTCCGCTGGCGCCCCCACCCCCTTCTTTTCCGATCCGGTTCCTGAGAACCCTGGACGAAGGTATTTTTTTATAAGGACCATCACCATTCAGCCTCGGAGCGAGGGCCATGAGGGACATGCTGGTCATCTGCTCCGAGAAGGACCCCGCCTCGGTGAACATCCGCGACAGGATGCTGGAACTGGGGACCTTCCAGGAGTCGACCACGTTCGAGGGACGTCCGGTCCACGAGGGCCACGAGGGCCATATCGTGACCATCGGTGAGGAATCCCTGTTCCGGAACAACTTGGACGCCGAGGTGTTCAACGCAACAGGCATCAAGCACAAGAGCGTCGTCTACCTCTCCCGTCACAGCTCCAAGACGGGCCACCCGTCCCTGACGGTTCATCCCATCGGCAACTTCTCCCACGCCCGATATGGCGGGTTCTTCCGGCAGCTGGTCCATTGCTGTCCCGGTGGCATGACCCGGGCCGTCAGGTTGCTGCACGAGCTGGCAAGGGAGGAGGAACTGCCCCACGCGGTGAGCTTCGAGGTCACGCACCACGGTCCATACCTCAACACCCCGACGTTCTTCATCGAGATCGGTTCTGATGCCGACGCGTGGGAGGAACGGAGACCGGCGGAGGTGGTGGCCCGAACCGTCCTCGAGGTGGAACCGGCAGGCGACGGTCCCGTCCTCATCGGCGTGGGCGGAGGTCATTACGCGCCACGTCACACGGATGTGGCCTTGAAGAAGGCGGTCTGCTACTCCCACATGATCCCGACCCACGCGATACCGGGTCTGGGGCAGCAGATGCTGGAGAGCATGCTCGACTACGTGTGCGAGGCCAGGATGGTATACTTCCACAGGAAGGCCATGGCGAAGGACGACCTTCGACGGATGACGGAGTTCTTCACCACCAGGGACATGCAGGTCGTCCGTGAGCGGGACCTTCCGGACCCCTGAGGTCATGGATGCGGCCCACAGTTTCATCTGGAGACCTCGACGGTTCACGGAAAGGCTTATTGACAAGAAGGGCCTTGGGAGGAATCCCCAGGTGGCCCCCGAGGCCGCCAACGATGAGGAGCGGGTTAAAACGCTCAAGAATTGCAGTCAACACGGCACTTTCCGGGGCGAGATGTGCCCGGTATGCGACGACGAGGGAAAGTTCCTGATGTCGGAGGATGAGCTCAACAGCGTAGGCAGGATACTGGCAGGTGTCCTACGCCACTTCCCAGAGAAGTTCGACCTGGACATGGACCTGAACGGTTGGGTGGATATACGCGATGTGGCGGAGGAGATCCGTCACAGGAAGCGCAACCTCCACTGGCTCAGGGTCCATCACGTCAAGGCCATAGCGGATACCGACCCGAAGGGCAGGTACCAGGTCGAGGGCAACAGGGTAAGGGCCACCTACGGCCACAGCGTTGACGTGGAGCTGGACCATCCCACCGATAACGTGCCCCAGAGCCTGTTCTACCCTTCCACCCAAGAGGAGCTGGACATGCTGTTGGACAACGGAATTACCCCCAGCGACCGGAGGTACGTGCACCTGTCACTCACCTATGACGACGCATACAATGCCGGTGTGCACAGGACCGAGGACCCGCAGATCCTCGAGATCGACGCCGCAGCTGCCCTGATGTCGGATGTCTATATCGGTCAGGCCGGTCCCACCGTGTTCGTCACCAGGGGCGTCCCACCGGACTTCGTCGAGATCGCCGTGGAACCCGAGGGCTTCGTCCCGCCGGACCCTCCGGAGCGAATGGTCCCCCGGCGTGAGAGGATCAACGAAATGGACGACTGATCGGTCGTTCACAGGCCCTTGGGCCAAGAAGGAAATGCTTAGGATGGAGTCCCATCCGGGGGCAGGTCTCGCGAGCTAGTTCAGGATGAACATCCCGGTGTACTCGTAACCCTCCGGGGTCACCTTCACCAGCTCCCCGTTCTCTGAAAGGACATACGAATGGTACGGCGTCATGTGCGATACCTGCGATTTCACCGCCTTAAGCTTATAAATCGACCCCCCTTTTGTTCTCCTTTTGGTGAACAGTGATTCTTGGGTGAGCCAGGGTACTGCTCCTAGGATATCACGTTTAATAAGTAAACAGCAACGTTTAAGTGTGCCCATTTTCTTACCACGGTCGACTGAGTGGGGAGGCTGATGGCAGACCTAGAGCCAGCCTGGGAATATCGAACCGACGACAACGTTTGGGCGGCCTGTCTCTCCAACGATGGGCAGCTATTGGTTATCGGTTCATGGGATAGCTCGGCCTATGCCCTCGACAGGTCCGGAGACGTGCTCTGGAAGCACAAGACCTCCGATTACGTCAAGGGCATCGGCATCTCCTCGGACGGCCAGCTCACGGTCGTGGGCTCGTACGACCGATACATCTACGCGATCAAGTCCACGGGAAAGCTCGCATGGCGCTACAAGACCGAGAACTACGTGCGGGCCGTGGGCGTGAGCGGCGACGGCGAGTACGTGGCCGCGGGTTCATGGAGGGGAACGGCCTATTTCCTCGACAAGCGGGGTAAGCTGTTGTGGAAGCAACGCATCGGCTCGCCGATCATCGACCTTGCGGTCTCGGGCGACGGTGGCCTCGTGGTCGCCGGATGCGAGGACGGCTCGGTCCATGCCTTCGACTCAGCTGGAGACGAGAGGTGGACCTACAAGTGCGGTGGCGTCGTCACGAACGTCACCACCTCCCGATCTGGCAACAAGACGGCGGTGGCCTCCAAGGACACTCTACTGGTGTGCCTGGGAGCCAAGGGTGAACTCAAGTGGAAGTTCCACCTGGGCGGTAGCTCCAAGGGCCTATACCTGATACAGGACGACGAGATCGTCGTGGCCTTCACCGATAACAATTTCCTCCAATACGTGAACTCGGAAGGTACCCTCATCTTCATGCGCCGCATCCCAGAGGAGATCTGGGAAGGGGCCGTGGCGGACGACGGCATATCCGTTGCCGTCGCCACGAAGGACAATCGATCGATCTTCTTCGAGAACACCGAACTTGCCGGGGTCGTGCTGGAATCGACACAGCTCACCCTCGAGAAGGTCATCTCCGACAACATCGACATCACCAAGGCACAGGAGATGCACCGGAAGGCAGGAGACCTGCTCTCCGATGGGAAGCACGGCGATGCGGTCCACCTGGCTCTGGAGGCCCAGACCCTCGCCCGGGAGATGCACTCTACCCACATGGGCGATCGGGCCAAGTCCCTCCTGGAGGAGGTGGACACCCTCATCGCGGAGAACTCGAACCTTGACATGCGCAAGGCCATCCGATACCTCGACAAGGCTCGTCGCGGTCTCAACGAGGACAAGCTCGAACGGGTTATCTTCTACGGCGAGCAGGCGAAGGCAGCAGCCCAGGACGCCATCGAGAAGGAGACCCCCGCAGTGGAGGACGAGCTGTTCAAGGCAAGCCTGGGCGAACCCGTGGACACGGACGAGTCTGCCGTGGACCGCATGCTTGGCATGGAGGTCCCCGATGAGGAGGAAACCGCTCCTCCAGAGGATGTCGACGAGGAGGAACCAGGCCTCGCCAACGAGCTGGCGGACGAGATCGGCGACACTGTCCCCGAGATGGGCGGTGGAGAGCCGGAGGTCGATGGAGCGGTGGAGGACGAGGGTCTCGAGACCCCGCTGGAGGATGTCGGAGAGGACGAGGACATCGACATCGGCGAGGAGGACACCATCGAAGGTCTCGAAGAGCCTCCGGAGGAGAGCCTCGTCGACCTGGACACCGAGACCCCCGACGAGCTCGCGGACGAACCTGTCGAGGACGGGGAGCCCGAGGTGGAGAGGGACGATGACGAGATAGATGAAGAAGGCCTTCAGGACGTCTGCCCCAACTGCGGCGAGGCCGCGGGGAACATGGAGGATGGCCAATGCAGGAGCTGCGTGAGCGACGAGGTCATGCAGTTCGCCGTTGCCGAAGCGAAGAAGGCGCACAAGGACGGCAACGACATATCGATGCTGGCCTCGGACCTCAAATCTGTCAAGGCAGCCCGCCAGGCGAAGGAATATGATGATGTCATTGCCATCTCCGGGAACATCATAACGAGCCTCGAGGAGATAACGGGAGGGAACCTCCAAGAGGAGATGAGCCGTAGGAGATCAGGCAAGCGCAAGAAGAAGAAGAAGAAGAGGCTGCTCGGCTAGTCCTCGTCCGCTGGGGAACTTATGGTACGGGTACGTACAACAGAGAGGATGAGCCTGAGCTTCCGGTCTAGTACATCCGCAGCTCGTCGGGATCGATATCGTCAGGAGAGATGACGCCCTTGTCGGTGATTATCCCGGTGACCAGGGAGGCTGGCGTGATGTCGAAGGACGGGTTGAGGGCCTCGGCCCCCTCCGGTGCCAGGCGGTACTCGCCCACGAACAGCACCTCCTTGGGGTCCCGTTCCTCAATGGGAATGTCAGCACCGCTCTTGAGATCGAAGTCGAAGGTGGAGACCGGTGCGGCCACGTAGAAGGGTATCTCGTGGGTCTTTGCCAAGATGGCCTTCGTGTAGGTGCCGATCTTGTTGGCGAAATCGCCATTCCCGCAGATCCTGTCCGCACCGACGATGACCAGGTCCACCTCGCCCCGGGAGATGTAGTACCCGGCAGCATTGTCGGCGATGATGGCGTGGGGTATCTCCTCGTTCCCCAGCTCCCAGGCGGTCAGCTTCGCGCCCTGCAGTCGGGGTCGCGTCTCGTCGACGAACACGAAGAGCTCCTTACCCGCCTCCGCAGCGGCGCGAATGGGTGCCAGGGCCGTACCGTGGTCGACGGTGGCCAGAGCCCCGGCGTTGCAATGGGTCAGCACGTTGCCACCGTCAGGGATCAGCTCGGCTCCCACCTCACCTATCGCCCGACACTGCTCCACGATGGTGTCCACGTACTGGTTGGCGGCCATATCCGGGTCCATGCCTGCCTCTATCATCTCCGAGACGTTCCTGACGGCAAAGAACAGGTCTCCGGCGGTGGGCCGGGTCTGGAGGATCTTGTTGGTCGCCTGGTCAAGGGGCTCAGCGTTGATGATGGACAAGGCTATTCCGTAGGCCGCGGCGGCCCCGATGGCTGGAGCGCCACGAACGACCATCTCCTTGATGGCGAAAGCTATCTCGTCGGAGGTCTCCGCCCTGAAGATCTCGAAGGTGTGTGGGAGGGCCCGCTGGTCGATCATCTGAACGGACCCGTCATCCATCCAAACGGCCCTGAAATCCTCGACACCAGAAGGGGTCTTCACCCGCACCCTCGGTTCACCGCCCTTGAAATGGGTCCCAGTGATTATAAGGGTTTCCGCGGTGGCTCCCAAGCTCGCGAGGTCCTAAAGCATCATGGGAGGGTCTCTTACCCTCGAAGGACGGCGGGTTCATGGACGGGGCAGAAGGACCAGGGACGCGTCGACCACGGAAGCGGCGACCCTCGAAAGGCCGTCGACACCGTCCTTTCGGGTCCTCCATACATGATAATCCATCGGTCTGCCACCGGTGGTCCGGACCATCTCTCGAAGGTCGTTCGATGCTTTGCGATCGCCGTAGGCACAGGTGGCGAAGAGGACAACTGGTAGCCCCTTCAGGTCCCCTACGCGTTCAAGCAGGCTCCGCATGTACGGGCCAGGACTTCCTCCCCAAACGGGGGTGCCCAAGATCATCAGGTTGGCCCCTTCCAGTTCCATCTCGCATTCCTTGATCGGCTCCTTGGAGTGGGTCAAGCTCCGGGCGCCGACTGAAAGCAGGCCCAACTCCCTCTCGGCCTCGAGCTCCACACAGTCCACTAGAACGGTCTCGGCCCTGAGGAGCCTGCATATCTCAAGACCGAGGGCCCTGGTATGGCCCGACCTTGAATAGAAAGCGACGATGGCCCGGTTGCTCACGGCTCACGTTCAATATCCGCTGAAAGATAAATCTTGCGCTCTCACCCTCGGTATGGAGAAGGACCGTTTTACCGTTGAATGAACAAAATGTATATCTGTCAGGAGCTAGATTCGGGCCGCACCAAGACCTCACCTCGTATGGGGTCGAGGGGGCATCCGCATGGACTACCTGGCAGATCGTATGGGACCCCTGGGAACCGAGAGCGCGTTCGAGGTTCTGGCACAGGCAAAAGGACTGGAGAAGCAGGGCAAGAGGATACTGCATTTCGAGATCGGTGAGCCTGATTTCGATACTCCCGCCCCGGTAATAGAGGCGGCGAAGCAGGCCCTTGACGACGGCTGGACACATTACGTTCCGGCTGGCGGCATCGATATGCTCAAGGAGGCCATCCAAGAGTACATCGAGAGGGACCGTGGTTTCCGTCCCGAGCCCGAGCAGATAGTGGTCACCCCCGGCGCCAAGCCGATCATCTTCAACACGGTCATGGCCCTGGTCAACCCCGGAGACGAGGTCATCCTGCAGGACCCCGGCTTCCCGATCTACGGGTCGCTGGTCGACTTCGTGGGTGCCACCATCAAGGCCGTTGAGCTCAAGGAGGAGAACGAGTTCCGCATGACCCCCGACGAGGTCAACGAGCTGATCTCTCCCAAGACCAAGCTCATCATACTGAACTCGCCCCAGAACCCGACCGGTGGCGTGCTCACCAAAGCGGACATCGAGGGCATTGCCGACATCTGCGAGGACAACAACGTCCACCTCCTCACCGACGAGGTGTACAGCCAGATCCTGTACGACATGAAGCACTACAGCCCCGCTGTCCGTGACCAGTGCAACGAGCACACCATCCTTCTCGAGGGCTTCTCGAAGACCTACGCGATGACCGGATGGCGCATGGGATACGGCGTGATGCCAAAGGAGCTGGCAAAGCGGTTCACCCAGCTCAACATAAACACGATCTCCTGCACCTCCGCCTTCTCCCAGGTGGCCTGTGCCACCGCGCTTCGGATGGACCAGTCAGGTGTGACCGACATGGTTGCCAAGTTCCGGGAGCGCCGGGACGTCATCGTGAGCATGCTCAACGACGTGAACGGCTTCACCTGCCTCAAACCGGAGGGCGCCTTCTACGTCTATCCGAACATCTCGGGCACGGGCATGAGCTCGTCCGATGTCAAGGAGGTTCTCATGAACCAGGTCGGAATAGCCGCGCTGCCGGGCACCGCCTTCGGTTTGACCGGCACCAAGCACATGCGCTTCTCCTACGCCACCGGCGTGGAGACCATCCGCGAAGGCATGGAGATGATCCAGAAGCACTTCAATTGAGGCCACTTTCTCTCGAAGAGTGGTCTCAAGGCCCCTCACCAAGGAGCTGCAGCGCCATCGTCGGGTCGCCCTGGGGTGGCACGACCAGGATCGCTCCCACATGCTCGAACGTGGCCGCGGCCGGACCGAGAACCCTCTCCCGACCGCTCCCCTTCATCGCCTCGGCTACGGCGAAGGCCTCGTCGAAGCTTCCCCGGGGAGATCTGCGGACCGAGCGGACGTTTCCCATCGCGAGACCGGGGAGAACGGCCACCCCCTCGGCGCCGGGGAATACCTTGAGCATCAGCCAGACGATGGGCGTGCACCTCGGCGCGTCCCGCTTTCCGATGACCATGGCCACGTGCCTTACGGGGTCGTACTCGACCACCTCGGCGAAATCCTCCAACTCGGAGGCGGCAAGATCGGCCCCCTCGACGGTGGTCACGAAATGGGCCATCTGCCGCAGGGCCAGGGTCCCGCCGTTGAGCTGATCGGAGGAGAGGCTGTCCTCTAGCATGGCCGCCCATCCCCTGATCTGGGGGACCGCGTTGGACCGGACCAGCTCATTGGAGACCCTTATGGTGGAGATCCAAGCACCTCCAGGTCCGGTATCGGCCTCATCCTCCGTCATCATGGCAGGCAGCGGGCTCCGGGGCGAAAAGCCTTTCGGAGACAGACAGTTCACATCGGGTGGAGGGCAAACCTTTTTGTCGCCCCGTACGTACCCGACCTCGTGGTCCACAGGGCGATCTCGGTTCATCTTCGGGACGGCGAGCCCGCGCGCCGCAGACTGGTCCGGGAGGGCTGGCTGGACATCTCCCTCAGGCCCAAGACCCAAGGTGACCGATTGTACCTACCCGTGCATCCGAACACACCAGAGGTCCTGGACATCGGAGTGGCCTACGAATGGGTCACCGCCGTGTTCGAAGAGCGGCCTCGCAAACCCACATCCCTCCGGGAGGCCCCGGGCCTCCCGCCGGAGCTAGCTTCGGAGGTGACCCGGTCGATGGACGTGATAGGGGATGTCGCGGTCCTCCGGCTCAAGGACGACATCCGTCCCAGGGCCTCCGAGATCGGAAGAGCCCTGATGGAGGTCCATCCACGCCTGCGGGCGGTGGCCATCGACGACGGGGTCCACGGCGAGCTGAGGGTACGCTCCCTTACCATCATCGCGGGGGAGGGACCCCTCGTGACCACCCACCGCGAGCACGGTATGGAGCTCCGGGTCGACCTGGAGCAGGCGTACTTCTCTCCTCGGTTGGCAACGGAGCATCGCAGGGTGGCAGACCAGGTGATGCCAGGCGAGCGTGTCCTGGACATGTTCTCGGGCGTGGGGCCCTTCGCCGTTCTGGTGGCTCGGTCGGCCCAACCCTCCCAGGTCCACGCCGTCGACCTTAACGAGGTGGCGGTACGGCTCGTCGAGGAGAATGCGAGGTCGAACGGCGTCGATGAGCTTGTCACGGCCCATCTGGGTGATGCAAGGGAGGTCGTGCCCGACCTCGGGGTGTTCGACCGCATCATCATGAACCATCCCCACGGTGCCCGGGACTTCTTGGACGTGGCCCTTGGGGCCTCCGGGTCTGGGACGGTCATCCACCTCCACCTGATCGGAGCGCTAGAGGAGTCCGATGAGGCTGCGGATGAAGCATGTCGGATCGCATCGGATCTGGGTCATGGAGGCGTCAAGGTCGACCTCAAGAGGGAGGTCCGGACCTATTCCCCTGGAGTACTCCATTGGTGTTTGGACCTAACGGTGCTCGAATAGGCCTGTGGACATCTGCAGGGATCGTCGTGTTGGCGATAAAGAGGATCCACCCGGAATGATGGTGCTCGCTAGGTCCCTTGTTCATTTCGACTTGTAGACCCGGGTCTCCAGGGTGTCGTACCTGCTCGCTTCCAACTCCTCCAGGGAGAGGATCTTCTCTCGCACGGCCTGTTTGATGAAGTCGGCGCGGCTGGAGTAGCCGTGCTCGGAGAAGACCTCGATCAACCTATCGATCTCATCGACGAGACCGACCGGGAGATTGACGGTTCGATATCTGTCCTCTAGGTTCTTGGACATGCTCTCGAACGAAGGGGATGATTATGGGCATAAAAAGGTATCCGCGTAAATGTCCGGCACCTTGATTTTGATGCCAAGGTTGAAAACCTGCCAGCATCCGTGACGCAAATCATTATATTGGAAGATAACATTACGCCACCGGTGACGCAACCGTCGGGAAATGCTTTGCAGCCTTCCCCTCCCGAAATCCATGCCGAAGGAGTAGGTGGTTGCGTCACTCGCGACAGACATTGAGGAACTTCCACTTACGTTACCTGATTGTCATCATCCTACCCTTCGGCACCCATTCTAAAAGGTTGAATCAGGGATCACATCACCCCCTCATCTGGAGGGGTCGTCCTCAAGGAGGATCTTCCGGTCCCGGCCGGATCCCTTCCAACTCCACTTGATCGGGCCCGGCTCCATCGTCCTCACCATCCCCCGGGTCGCCGGAGAATATCTCGTCCGCCTCCTCCTCGGTGATGGTCCCCCTCTCTTGGGACCTGCCACGTCCGAACGCGAGAACGATCACGACGATGAAGATGAGCACGGCCGCGAGCATGACCGCTATGAACCCGTCGATGGAAGCACCTGTGTCCTCCATCACCATGGGAGGCACGTAACCCCCGGCGGGCCTGTAGTGCTCGTACTCGACTATCTCGGCGGGGAACTCGTTGCTCAGGTAGCTCGCCCTCGAGACGAAGGTGGTGACCGTCTGGTCATTCCAGCTGCTGGCCACCTCGAACGCCACAAGGCCGGACCCGTCCGTGAGACCCTCGACGACCTCGATACCCATCGAAACCCTTACGTTGGCGCCCTTGAGAGGCTTGTCGTCCTCGTCGACCACCGGGCCCACCACGAAGGTGAACAGATCGGGCTTCCACACGGGAACGTTGACGGGTCCCGCCACGAAACCCCCCAGAATACCCCCACCGGAGGTCTCGAACGACCATCCCCTCTCAACGAGTTGCTGGATGGACCGGAACCTACCAGGGCGGTACCCATCACCATCCGACGCCCACACGACGGACCAGACGGCCGAGTAGTTGCCATCCTCGGGCAGGTCCTCCATGATGGGTCGTTGGCCGGGATAAGGCTCGCCATCGGGGTCCAGGATGAAGGTCACGTTCACTGTCGCCACCCCAGGCTCTCCGTCCGACCCCTCCAGGACTGGTCCGTCATCCAGAACGACCAGGTAGACGTCCGCTCCCCGGTACCACGCCATCCGCATGGCACCGGGCGGATTGGAGGGGGGGGGCAGAAAGGCGGGATCGCGGGTCACCATGGGCGCGATGATGAACTCGGATGTGGCGTTGATCGGAAAGCCCATCGCCCTGACGTCGTCCATCGACTTGATGATGTCCGGGTCGAAGGCCGACTCGTCATCCACGACGATGTCATGGAACTGCCAGAGGGTGCTGTAACCCTGTGTGTCCACCTGTCCGACCAGGACACCCGGGGCGACGATGTCCACGAGCCAGTGCTGGGTGATGATCTGCATGCCCTCCTTCGTGACAAATCGGTACAGGGGTGCACTCCCGTCGACCATCGGCCCCATATTGTAGTAGAGCACCTTGCTGGTCTCAGAATGCCAGGCCCCCAATAGGTTGTACATTGGTGGTTCATCGTGATCGTACCTGGGATACTGCTCGCGTCCTCCCACCACGGGTCTGTTGTACAGGTTGCCCTCCGGGAAGAGGGGCACCTCCAAGGCCTCTGCCTCCTCGGTGCTCCGAACGGAATCCGCGATGAACTCGGTGCTGATGGGATTGAAGGTGTAGAGCCGCGTCAGGGGA
This sequence comes from Methanobacteriota archaeon, assembly GCA_030594725.1. Taxonomy (GTDB): domain Archaea; phylum Thermoplasmatota; class DTKX01; order DTKX01. Next base: position 583 of record JAUVEQ010000021.1, on the reverse strand, counting down.
GAGTACGTGGCCTCACCGGGGTAGGTGTCGAGTATCTCCAACTGTCCTGGCGGGTCGAAGACAGCCAAGGCCCCTCCGTCCCTCACCAGGCCTGTTCCGGGGTCGAACAGACCAGGGGTGTCCTGGGACGATTCGAACCTCCAGTAGAAGACCGGCTGGCCGTTCCACCAACCCTGGACCAGGGGATGGAGCTCCGCCTCCGTCCCGACGAGGCTCGAGCCCTCCGGGACCATGGGTGTGTTCCATACAAGGTCCCGCTCGGTCATGGTCAGGTCAGCAGCGAGCACATCGGCCAATGACCTGATCTCGTTGGGGACATAGCCCGTTGGCACCTGGACATCCCAGATGCGGTGGAAGTCCGAGTAGTTGCCGCTGATGGGCGCACCCACCAGGACCCCGAGCCGCAGGTCGGCGAAGATCAGGTGCTGCCCCTCGACGGGGCTGCCGGACCCGTAAACCAGCCGGTACACGGGCGCCGTCGAGTTTTGCGCCCTGCCCAGGTCATAGTAGGTCACCCGGTCCTCCTCGTGCCAGCCCCATTGGGCCCGGAACTCCCATGGCGCGGCGGGCTCGTACTCGTCCC
>JAUVEQ010000236.1 GCA_030594725.1 Methanobacteriota archaeon | reverse complement strand
GAGTCCACCATGTACTTCGCCGCCCTCATGGCGGTGGTATCACTGATGCTCTACTACGTGCTCAGCCGGAGGGTCAAGGCATCCCCGCAGGTCAGCGCCTCGGGGTGAGGTACCATTCCAGGGCCTTGGAGAGCTCAACCCGGAAGGGCTTGGATATACTGGAAAGCTCCACCGTGCCCACCTGCATGCGCAACTTGATCTCGCCCAGCAGGGTCTTTTTGAACTCCCTGACCTCGTCAAGGAAGATCTCCAGATAGGGGGCGACACACGTGAAACCGCCCGGTACCACGGAGAGGTGGCTGTGGGTACCCGAGCTCACGGTCTGCACGTCAACGTGGCTCGCCATCTGGCCCAGGGCCACCAGTCTCCAGTTGGTCAGGTAGACCGTGGCCTCGATTATCGGGAATGGGGCCTCGGGACAGTTGGAGGTGATGAACCCGTCGTCCTTCGACACTACGTACTCATCCTGGTACATCAGGAGGTTAGCGTCCTGGTCGTAGACCTGGCCGCACCCGTCTTCCCGACCAGCCCTCATGGCCATCTGTCCCCGGCATCGAATGGACATCCCTTCGCGATATAGTTATCGGATTACCAGACCTCGAGAGCATGATTACACCCGATATCCATCGCGAGGACCGTATAAGCAACGAAGGTCGATCCTCTGGCGATGAGATGCACTGCCCTTCTGATCGTGTGCCTGTTGCTGCTCTCCCCGACGACCTCGCAGATCGCCTTGGCAGAAGGACCGGACCCGGCCGTCTGGATCCACGAGGTCCATCCGGGAGGGCAGACGATGTGGGAGCACGTGATACTCGAGAACACTGGCCAACGCGATATCGACCTATCCAACTGGACACTCACGGACGGTGAGGGGACCTGGCGGCTTCCCCGGGGAAGTTCCGTCCCACCCGGGGAGAGGATCTCCATATCGGAGAACGCCACCGGTTTCCAGGCCCTCCGGGGAAGGCCTCCCGACATCCTCGCTGAGGCATCCGGCAGGTTCTGCCTGGCCGATAAGGGGGATGACCTCACCCTCCTTGACGCCACGGGCGCTGCGGTCGACCAGCTGTGGTACGGCGATACCTCCGGTCCAGGCCCCGAGGGATGGGCGGGTGCCCCGATCCCCACACCATCGTCGATGCCCTGGGGCAGGGTCCTGAGGAGGACAGGGACGGAGGACACCGACGGCGCCGGCGACTGGCAAGGCTGGACCGAGCCCCGCTGCGGATGGTTGGAGAAGGTCCCTTCCCCGGCACCCATCGCGGTGAACGCCACCACCTTCGTCACGCCCGAGGGGGGGTGGGCCGCCCTCTCCCGGACCATCGCCACGGCAGATGATGAGCTGGTGATCGCCCTCTATGACCTCAGGAGCCGGGACCTTACAGCGGCCATCGCCGAGAGGGCGAGGGCGGGCGTCCGGGTGAGGATGCTCCTGGAGGGGCAACCCGTCGGGTCGTCCCAGGATGACCTGGCGCGTCGGGACGGCCTCATCGCCGCCCTCGTCGAAGAGGGGGTCGAGGTGGGTGTCACGGCGCCCCATATCAAATCACAGCACAACAGGCCCTACCGGTACCATCACGAGAAGTGCTGTGTGGTCGACGGGCGGACGGTGGTGGTCACGACGGAGAACTGGGGAGCCTCCTCCTTCCCCTCCTCGGGTCACGCGAGCGGATTCGCCAGCAGGGGGTGGGGAGCGGTCGTGGAATCCCCGGAGATGGCCGCAAGGCTCACGAGTGTCATAGATCACGACCTACGCGTATGTACTGTACAATGGGAGAGCATGGGGACCAGGCCGACCGACCTCCCGAGGGTACCCTCCTCTCCCCCCACGGGTCCCTCCCTATTCCCGTGCAACTCCTCCCTCCTCGTGGGTCCCGAGTCCTGGGGCTCCGACCTTTCGACGCTCACGGACCTCATCGGCCTCGCCACGGAGACCATCCATCTCGAGCTGGCAAGTCTCGAGATCGAATGGGGCGAGCAGGTGTCCCCCCTTGTGGACGCACTACTTGACGCGGCTACCGGGGGCGTCCGGGTGCGGTTGCTCCTGGACCAGGGCTTCGACGGGGAGGGGGCGGCCACGGTCCGTGAGCTGAGCCTCCTGTGCGCCCAGCGGGGGGTGGTCCAGGTGACGGCAGCGGTGGCCGATGGGATCCCCGGCGTGGCCCGGGTCCATGCCAAGGGTGCGATCATCGACGGACGCGTCGCCATCATGGGCTCCCTCAACTGGGCCTGGTCCTCGGCGGTCAGGAACCGGGAGGTCGTGCTCGTGCTGGAGGGCGCGGATGCGGTGGCCCACCTGCGAAGGACCTTCGTGGCCGACTGGGCGGCATCCACGTCCGCCTCTGTGCCGCGGGTGCCACTCACCCTGATAGCACTTCTGATCCAGAGCAGGGAGGGAGCACCGGAGCCCACAACGTTCGAGGCCCCGGTCTCGTCCGTCTCCCGGGACGGATCGGAGGGCGCGGAAATGGCAGGGCTCCCCTGGCCCTCCATCGGACGGACGGTGCTGGTCATGTCCCTGGGAGGTGCTTGCTGGGCGATCGACCGCCACCTCATGTTCAGCGCCAGGGCAAACCTGAGGCTGAAGGCATTCCTTCGCAAGGTCATCCGCAGGTCCCGCCGGCTCATTCGTCGGTCGGGGGTCTTCGCCGTTCCCGGTGTTCTGAGAACCACTTTTCAAGTTCGGGACCCGGGGAGGGGATCTCCTCGAGCTCCTCCTCCTCCTCCTCCTCCCGGACCGGGACCCGGGGAGCGGCCGGTCCCGCCTGATCCTCCCCTTTGGGGACCTGAGGTGGCCGGGTGGTGAGCTGGGCGGGGCCCTCGGGCTCCGCCTTGGGAACGGGACGGGGTGGCGCGGGAGGCTTGGCACCTAATGCCTCCAGCTGCCTCCGGGCCTCCTCGGCCTCGGGGTCCAGGGCGTAGGCCGATCTGGCCTCCCGCTTTGCCTCCGCCGTCCTTCCCAGCCGGCCGTAGGCCTCGGCCAGCGAGAGACGTGCCTCGGTGAACTGGGGGTCCAACCGGAGCGCTTCCCTGATGTACCGGACGGCCTTCTTGTCCCGGCCGCGCTTCATCAGGGCAAGGCCCTTGCCCAGCCATGCAAGGGCGTAATCGGGAGAGATGCCGATGGCGCTGTCGAAGGCCCGCTCAGCGGCCTTGGCATCGCCCAGCTGCAGGTGGCACACGCCCGACAGGGCCCGGGGGGACTCGTCGTCCAGGTCGTGGTCCTCCGCCAGGCGGAAGGCGGCAAGGGCTCCCTTGACATCCCCCGTCTCCCGCAGCGCGTTGCCCAGGTCCAGCTGGAGCCGGGGCAGGTCCGGGACCATGGAGGCCGCCTCCCTGAGGTGCTCGTGGGCCGCGGACAGGTCCCCCGCCACCATATCGGTCCGCCCCAGGATGTGCCATGCGCTCGCCCGGTCCTCGGGGGTCGGTTCCCGGGGCTCCGGATATGAGGGCACGTAGGGGATGATGGGTCCGTCGCCGTCCTCCTTCCCGGCCGCTCCCTTCCTTTCTTCCGCTCCCTCCTCCTCGGATGGCGCCTCGGGGACCTGAGGAGCGGGTCCCTCCTCCAGGTCGACGACCAGGTCCTCCCCGTTGTCCGTCCCGTCCCACTTCACCTCGAGGGGATCCTCGAGCAGGCTGGCCAGCTCCTCCCGCACCTCGTCGACCCTCCCCAGCTCGGCGAGGACGGTGGCGATTTGCAGGTGCATGTCCGTGGGGTCGGGGACCTCATCGCCCTCCAGCACACGCATCGAGTCGATGGCCTCGGCGTACCTGTGGGACCGGAACAGCACGTCGGCCCGCGCCTCCCTGGCCGACATCGAGGTCCGGGGCATGAGGAGGGCGGTGTCGTAGCAGCGGACCGCCTCCGAGTACTCCCCCAGCTGGGCGAGCATCTTGCCCTTCCTCTCCCACATGCGGCCCTGGGCGGGACGGCCGGAGATGGAACGGGTCACCGCCCCAAGGGCATCGTCGTAGGCCCGCCGGGCCTCCTTGGGCCGGCCCAGCTCCTCCAGGAGCTCGCCCCTCAGGAAGTGGGCCTCGTCGAAATCGTCGTTGAGACGGATGGCGTTCTCCACCGCCTCCAGGGCCTCGTCGGGCCGTGCCAGCTCGTTGAGGACCTCGGCCTTGAGCAACCATGTGTGGTCGTAGTTGGGGTTGAGCTCCAGGCTCTTGTCGAGCCACTCCAGGGCCTTCTCGTTCTCGTGGATGCCGTGGTGAGACTCACCCATGGCGTACATGGCGTAGTCGAACTTGGGATTGATCTCCAGGGTCTTGAGGTGGTACTGCATCGCCTCAGAGTCCCGGCCGCTCCGGTTGAGGGCGTTTCCGATGTTGTTCCACGCGATGTCGTACTTGGGGTTGATGGAGACCGCCCGCTCGAACCACGGGATGGACTCCAGGTAATTGCCCAGGTTGTACTCGGCGTTCCCCCGGTTGTTGAGCAGGATCTCGTCATCGTCGTCGATCTCGATGGCCCGCTCGTATGCGGAGATGGCCTCCTCGAGGCGGTCCATCTGGTGGTAGGTGTACCCCAGGTTGTACCAGGCGTGCTTGTACGCCGGGTTGATGCGCACGGCCTGGCGGTAGCAGTCGATGGCCACAGCCATGAAGCCAGCGAAGAAGAAGGTGAAGCCCCGGTTGTTCCACACCTCCTCGTTGTTGATGTCCAGGTTGAGGGCGGCGTCGTAGCACTCGATGGCCAGGTCCAGCTCCTCCAGGTTGAAGTGGGCGTTGCCCTTGGCCTTCCAGATCTCGGGATCGGTGTCATCCAGGTCCAGGGCCCGGGTGTAGAGCCGGAGCGCGCGGTTCGGTCTACCCAACTCGTCCCAGAGCAGGCCCTGATGGTACTTGAAGTAGGCCGACTCGCCCAGTTCGTTCTCCAGCTCCTGCAGACGCCCGATGACGTCCTTGGGCTGCCCTTGGCTCCTCAGCAGTTGGACCAGGTAGTCGTAGCCCTGACGGTAGCGGCGGTTCACGCGGATGGTCTGGATGTAGTTGCGCAGGGCCTCGTCGGTATCGCCCAAGTAGGTGTACGCGTTGCCCCTGTTGCACCAGGCCACCTCGTAGCTGGGCTGCAGCTCGACCGCCCTGTGGTAG
>JAUVEQ010000008.1 GCA_030594725.1 Methanobacteriota archaeon | reverse complement strand
CTGGGGAACGGTAGGACCTTCACGTGGAAGCCCCCGTACGACGGCGAGGGACCGGCCAAGGTCCGGCTGGTGGTCGTGAACGAGACGAACGAGAGGGTGGAGGTCTCGGTGAATGTCACCATCTATCACAGGGATTACGGGAACGGGTACCTGGAGATCCTGATGAACGGGGTATGCATCGTCATGGTGGCCTTGGGGATGGTGATGACCGCGGTGCTCATCCTTCGGAGGATGTCCTCCAGGGGATGGTACGGAAGCGACCTGCAGCGAGATCCGGGCGAGGACCGTCCGAACTAATCTTCTTTCTTCTCCTCGTCCTCTTCCTCATCGTCGTCGGAGTCCTCCTCGGAATCCTCCTCGGAATCCTCCTCGGAATCCTCCTCGGAATCCTCCTCGGAATCCTCCTCGGAATCCTCCTCGGAATCCTTCTCGGAATCCTCCTCGGAATCCTCCTCGGAATCCTTCTCGGAATCCTCCTCGGAGTCCTCCTCGGAATCCTTCTCGGAATCCTTCTCGGAATCCTTCTCGGAATCCTCCTCGGAGTCCTCCTCGGAGTCCTCATCCTCCAGATCGTCGTCGGAGTACTCCTCGGGCTCGGAGCCGTCCTCTGCGGCGGCCCCGGCGGCGGCTCCCGCGGCTATGCTGCCGCTGGTGCCCATGCCGTCCAGGATGTCGTCCAGGTCCGAGTCGTCGTACTCGATGGCGTCGGCGTCAACCTCGGTCACCTCCTCGCCCTCCATGGCCGCCTTCCGCATCCTGAGGAGCAGGAACAGCAGGCCGATGATGAGCAGGACGATGACCAGGATGACCCAGAACAGGTTGGTCTTGTAGAAGGGGATCTGGTATTCGTCCGAGGTGAGCTTGTACCTCACCAGGTAGTTGGCATCGAGGTCCACGCTCTCCGACCTGCTGACGTCGATGGGCGTCAGGTAGTAGGTGGTGGTGTAGGACATGTTGGCCCAGTAGTTGGCGCCGGGCAGGCGGAACACGACGGTGCCATTGCGGGTGGTGGTCGACTCGACGATCACGCCGTCCCGGTCGATGTTCACGTTGGCACCCTTGAGGCCCGCTCCCTTGGAGTCGGTTATCTTCACCGTCATGTAGTAGACCCAGGCCGAGATCTCCTCGGTGTTGTCGGCATGGACCAGCACGGCGTCGGCGGTGTATACCACGACGGACTTCCAGACGATCTCCACATCCACGGCGCCCGTGGGCAGGCGGAACTCCACCTCGCCGTAGGCGTCGGTGTTGGCAGGGCCGCTGGTGGTCATGGCCCCGTCGTTGACGAGGGCCACGGTCGCCCCGGCCAGGTCGACACCGTCAACGTCGGCCACGTGGAAGGTGACGTAGTACACCCACGAGGTTAGCACCTCGGTGGCGTCCGCGTTCACGGTCCAGGTATCGTCGTAGACCAGGGTGTTCTGCCAGAGCACCTCCACGTCGTACACGCCGATGGGCAGCCTGAACTGGCTGTAGCCGTTCACGTCGGCGGTGTGGCTGGCGGTGATCCGGCCGGTGGTCGAGTTGGTGACCACGATCTGGGCGAACTCGAGGCCCACACCCTTGGAGTCCTCGGCGGTGTAGTCCAGGTAGAACACGTTGGCGGTCACCTGGTAGATGGTGTTGGAGTCCACACCGTAGTTGGCCTGGTGGACGAGGGTGTCCAGCCAGACTATGGAGGCGGTGTAGGTGTCCATGGGCATCCGGAAGGTGGTGCTCCCCTCCGCGTCGGTGAGCTGGCTTCCCATGATGCGGCCGCTGGGCCACTTGGCAAGGGTGATCAGGGCTCCCTGCAGGGCCACTCCCTGGGAGTCGGAGACCTCGTACGTGGGGTAGTACACGGCCACGATGATGTCGATGGGCGTGTTGGAGTCGATGTTGACGTAGTTGTTGTGGACCAACGTATCCTTCCAGAGCACCTGGACGGTGTAGACGCCCATCGGCAGCCGGTAGATCACGATGCCGTCGTTGCCGGTGGTCCTGTCCCCCATCGGCCTCAGCGAGGTGGTGTTGGTGAGGCTCACCAGGGCGGTCTCCAGCGCTACGGACATGGAGTCCATGATGTGCAGCTCTCCGTAGAACACGTTGGTGGTCACGGTCCACGGCTCGTTGTCTTCCAGCAGACGGACCTGGTGCCAGACAACGGCCTCCTGCCAGACGACGACCACGTCGTAGGTGCCCATGGGCAGCCTGAAGGTGACGATGCCGTCCTCGGGGGTGGTGCGCTCGCCCATCAACCGCCCGGAGGTGTCGTTGGTGAACACGACCAGGGCGCTCTCCAGGGGCACGTCGGTGGAGTCCACCACGTGCAGCTCGGCGTAGTACACGTTGGCCGTTATGACCAGGGGATCGTTGTTGTCCAGCCGGTAGACCTCGTTCCAGACGACGGCCTCCTGCCAGACCACCTCGATGTCGTAGTAACCGATGGGCAGCCTGAAGGTGACGATGCCGTCGTCCGGTGTGGTGTGCTCTCCCATCTGGCGGCCGGAGGTGTCGTTGGTGAAGGTCACCAGGGCACTCTCCAGGGGCTCGCCGGTGGAGTCCTCCACGTGGACCTCGGCGTAATAGACGCTGACCACCAGGACCATGGGCTCGTTGTTGTCCACGAACAGTATGGCCTTGAAGACCACGGTCTCCAGCCATACTATCTCGAACGAGTAGTTGTCCATGGGCAGCCTGTAGGTTGCGTTGCCCTCGGAATCGGTGGTCTGGCTGCCCATGATCCTTCCGGTCACGGGATTGGTGACGGTGATCTGGGCACCCGAAAGGGGTTCGCCGGTGGTGTCCTCGGCGGTGATGAAAGCGTAGTAGACCGCGGCGACCACCACAAGGGCCCGGTCGGTGTCCACCCGCTCGTCGCTCTTGTGGATCAAGGACTCCTTCCATGTCACCAGCAACTGGTAGTCGCCGATGGGCGCGCGGTACGATACATTGCCGTCGTCGGAGGTGGCCTGAATGCCCATCGATCGACCGCTGGTGATGTTGACGAAGGATATCATCGCGCCATCCAGGGGGGCGCCAAGGGTGTCCTCCACGTGGATGTCCACGTAGAACACCGCCACGTTGACGTCGATCGGCTCGTTGTGGTCCACGACCATGTCCCTCTCGTAGACGACGGCCTCCTGCCAGACGATCTGGACCCTGTAGGTGCCCATGGGCACCCGGTGGGTGATGTTGCCATCATCGTCGGTGACGCTGCTTCCCACGATGGCGGCGGAGGAGTCGTTGACGGTGGCCACCAGGGCTCCCTCCACGGCCACGTCCCGCGAGTCGATGATGTGCAGGCGCAGGTAGTAGATGGCCACGGTGAGGGTGATCGGGTCCTGGGAGTCGATGAACCTGTTGGCGTCGTAGACGAGGGTCTCCTTCCAGGCGACCATGAGCCGGTAGTCACCGATGGGCAGGCGGTACGTGGTGTTGCCCTCGTCGTCCGTGGCCACGGTCCCGAAGTCCAGGCCATCCGAGTGCCTGAGGGTCACCAGGGCGGAGGCGACCGACACGTTCTCGGTGTCCTGGACATGAACGTCCACCCAGTAGACCGAGGCGTGGATTGTGTGCTGGGCGGTGCCGTCGAAGTAGAAGGCATTGGTCTCGTTGACGAGCACATCCTTCCAGTACACCCAGAAGTCGTAGTAGCCCACGGGCAGCCGGGTCCGCAGGGTCCCTGTGTCGTCCGTGGTGCCGAAGTCCTGCACGTGACCGGAGATGGTGAAGCCCACGACCACCCGGGCGTTGGTCAACGGCAGGTCGCTGGCGTCGACAACGGTGAGATTGACCGCGTAGATGCGAGCCTGCAGGACCAGGGATCCCGAGGCGTCGACCAGGTGGTCGGAGAGGCTGTCGAACACCAGCTCGTTGCGCCAGTAGACCCTGAAGTCGTACGATCCGATGGGGATCTTGCTGGTCGTGTAACCCGTGAAGTTGGTGAGCTTGGAATCGGCCACGAGGCCGTTGGTGGTGTTGGTTATGACCACCTGGGCCAGCTCGAGGCCGTCCCCGATGGAGTCGACCACCTGGATGTCCAGCTGGTAGACCTTGAGGGTTATGGTGAAGGGTCCCTGTCCATTAAGGGTGAGGGTGTCGTTGTAGACCTCGACGCCCATCCACATCACCGATAAGCGGTAGTCGCCTCCGGCCATGATGGCCCAATCGATGGAGCCCGTCGCGTCCGTCCTCCAGGACTGGGCCAGTATAGTGCCGTTGGGGTGCAAGGTGAACACGACCGCGTCGAACACCGGGTCCCCCACATCGTCGACGCAGGTGATGGTGGGCGAGTAGACCGCCACCTTGACATCGATCCAGGTGTCGTTGAGCACCGTGTGGACCTCGTCGTAGACCAGCACCCTCTGCCAGTATATCTCTAGGTCGTAAGAGCTGTTCGATATCCGCAGGACCACCTGTCCGCCGGCGTCGGTGATCCCAGCGGCCGGCCCCATTATTACCATTGCGCCAGGCAGGACCTCGTCCAGGTCGTCGGTGACGTTTATGGTCACGTCGTGGGGCATTCCCCCGATCCAGAAGCTCACGGACATCGATTCCAGGTGACCGCCGTAAGTGGTGTCACCGGGGTCCGTGGGGAACCGGGCGTAGTAACCGGTCCAGTCCACGGCGTCCACCGTCAGGTTGTACTCGCCGGTGGGGTAGCCCGAGTAGTTCCATGCGTACTCGTACTCGTTGTAATAGGTGTTGAAGAAGCCCTTGGTCTTGCTCATCTGAACCCCGTCGACGATGGTGGTGCCGTTGGGGGCCACCACGGTGGCGTTGACCAGGGCGATGTCGTATCCGCCGAAGGGGTTGGTCAGGTTGGCGGCGAAGTACATCGTCTTGTTGTCCTCTATCTGGCTGAAGACGGTCACCGACGTCCGCTGATAGTCAAGGGTGTCCACCTTGTTCACGCGGACGTAATCGTACATCTCGATGACCATTCGGGACTTGTAGTTGGAGTCACCGAATGCGATGAGGTAGGTGTTGGACGAGCTTCCGTCCAGCTCGAAGTAGAGCCGCATGGTGTGGCCCTTGCTGATGTTGTACAATGCCACGTTGGTGGCTCGGACGCTGTACTCCGACCAGGTACTGAGCAGGTTCAGACCGCGGGAGCCTGATGCGATGGTGGCGATCACGGTACCGCTCCCGTCGATGTCGTACAACCAGAACCGGAGAGTGACGGCCTGGCTGACGCCGAGGCGCAGGGCATTGATATGGACGGTCACATTGCCGCTTATTGCGGTATCGTCCGCCAGCACCGGGTACAGGTACCAGTCGGTCTGGACCGCTTTTGCCGTGGGTGTGGTCATGTTCAAGTTGTTGCCAAGTGTGGTGTTCATGACCCTCATGGTGGATATCGTGCCCACCTGTTTGGCGTTGGTGCAGTTCTGGAAATAGAACGTGATGTCCTTGTTGCCAGGAGCCTGGGCGGCCGCCTCCTGGGGCAGCACGGCCAGTGAGCTCACCAGCATCAGGACCAGGACGGTCCAGATCACTATCTTTCGCATGTTCGGGCGCTTGAGCCCTTTGAATATCGGAACGGGTTCCATGAAGCTCGCCTCATCGAGGTTTATTCAACGGTAGGGTCGGGGTTGTTGTCCAGACCATCGGTTGGACAGTTCGAGTTCTTGCTGACGGTATAAAAGGGTTGGCCGCCGATTCCAAGTCGTGTGAATGGATGCGGGTGGGTAGCCAGAGCTTCCACAGGGCCAGGTATAATGGCGTTATTATGGAACCGTGAAAACGGGGTCGGCGCGGGATATAGGGTCACGGCTCCTCGTTCCCTTCCCGAGGCCTGCGGCGCATGGCGAGGACGTAGGCGGCGACCCCGATCAAGACCGCCGTCGGCAGGGCCCACCACAACCAGCCAGAATCCCCTCCCTCCTCAGGCTCCTCCTCCACCAGGTCGATCACGATGGCCCGCACCAGGGTGTTGTTGGCCCGGTCACGGAACTCCACCACCAGCTCGTACTCTCCCGGTCCCTCAAGGGTCAACGAGCGCTCCAGGGTCCCGTTCTCCCTGGCCATGGCCCAGTCGGTGTGGTCACGGATCCTGACCCACGTGAAGGGGTCCGTATGGACCTCGATATAGACCAGTCCCTGGGTGACCTTCGCGCCGTTGAGGGGCTTCGAGATGGTGCCGTTCACGATGGTGTCGAGGACCACGGTGTACCTGGCCTCCGCCCGGTTCCCGACGGTGTCCCTGGCCTCGAACAGGAGATGGTTGGTGCCCAGGGAGAGGATGATGGTGGTCGTGAAGGTCCCGCTGGTCAGCGTCGCGACCAGGTCCCCACCCAGGGTGACCGAGACCTCGAACTCGTCGAGCACCGATCCGGCGACCACCAGCTCCTGGACGTTGGTGAGGGCCGGGATGGGTCCAAGCTCCATGACGGGAGCGGTGAGGTCCAGGAACAGGGTGATCTCGTCGGTGTTCCGGTTGCCCGCCAGGTCGATGGCCTCCACATGGTAGGTGTTGGCCCCCTCGACGGTGAGGGTGACGGTCGTGTTGAACTTCCCCCCGGCGTCCACGGGGACCAGGAGACCGTCCACCAGGACCTGGAAGATGGCCGTGCCATCGTCGATGACCACGAAGCCGGACAGGACGATGGACCGATCGGTGAAGGGGGTCCCGGGGAACGGGTCCGAGAACACCACGAGGGGAGGGGTGGTGTCCACCACGAAGGTGGCGTTGGCCTGCGCCGTGTTCCCTTCCAGGTCCGAGACCCTGACCTCGAGGGTGTGCCTTCCATCCAGGGCCTCCACCTCGTGGACCCAGGTCCCGTTGTCGTGGGTCATCAGCGACCAATGCTGGCCGTCGAAGGACAGTTCCAATACGTCAACGCCGCTCCCGATGTCATGGACCGTCCCCTCTATCCTGATGTCGGTGGTGGCCAAGATGGAGTTGTGGACGGGGTCCAGTATGGTGACCAGGGGTCCCTCCACGTCGAAGAGCTCCAACACTCCCTCCCAAGGCCTATCCCCGGGAGATGTCCTCTCGCCAAGGACCCCATCGTACTGGACCCTGAAGATGTATGGCCCGAGGAAGGTCTCCCCCTCGTCATCGACCCGTCTCCCGGCGAGCCAGAACTCAAGGGGATCCCCTTCGGGGCCCACGATGCCCGAAGCGACCGGTCGGGAGGGGTCCATGACCCGAAACACCTCCAGATGCCGGCCGACGGCCCGCGAGCTGTCCCAGTGATGGACCACCCGGATCGTATGGCTCCAGTAGTAATCCACCCTTCCGATGATCCCCCTCACCGTCCACTCACCCTCGTGCAAGGTGTCGAACAACGAGACGGTGCTCATGTCCACCGTGCCCCCTTGCCCGCGAAGGGGTGACACCGTGCAGTTCCTGATGACAAGGTCGGAGCCGAGCATGCTGACCAGGTTGCCCTCCGTCGTGATGTTGGAAGCCTCGAGCAGAAGTTTGGACGCGTCAAGGGACACGACCCTCTGGGAGGAAATGATGGTGGAATTGATGAAGCTGGCCCGGCAAAGGTCCATGGAGAGGGCGATGAGGGAGCTGTTGAGATGGCACCCCCGGAAGGCGAGGTCGGAATACGATGCTGATACCCCGAAGAGGGACCCGAATATGGTCGAGTTGAGAACGGTCACGTTCGAACGGGAGATGTACAGCCCCGTCGTGCCGTTCAGGACCTCCACCCCATCGGCGAGGACATGACAGTCCACCAGGACGAGCCCCCGGTTGCAATGGACCAGACGAACGCCAGAGAGTTCGTGGACACCGTCCTCAAGGTATGGCCCCGTCCGGTCAAGGGAGCTGTGGGGCGTGCCGCAGTAGGCGATGGTGGAGTTCACCGCCTCGAGGGTCGCCCCGCCGACGACCCTCAAGAAGAAGGGTCGCAAGGCGCTCCCCGATAGATTGGAGCCATCCAGCCACAGCGACCCCCCCGCTTCCACCAGGAACCCGGGGCTCCCGTAGGCCTCCTCGAGCATGTACATCTCCACATCGACGAGTCCGAGGGACGCGTTCACGAAGATCGAACCGACCAGCTGGAAGCTGGCGTCCCGGTAGGTGACATCCTGGCTGATGTTCCAGTGGGCCACACCCAGGGTGCGTTCCATGACGGCCCATCCCGTGAGGTCCCGGAGGAAGAGGCGGCCGAGGTCGACCTGGACGCAGTCCACCAGCACCAGCCCGTCGGTCCCGTTGTCGATGCTGATGGAGGAGGCCCAGACGTGGCCGACGAAGGTACCCCACACTCCCTCACGGCACTCGGTGAACACCAGGTCCTCCAGGGAGCAACTGGTAAGGTTTGACACCCTGACCCCGGTGCCGCACTTGCGGAACTCGTTCCGGGCGATGGTGGCCCTGGTGGTGCCCGCGGGACTCGGGTCTATGTCGATCCCGGATCGCGCATCGGTGAAATCACAGTCCTCCACCGTCAGGTCGTACCTTCCCCTGCCCAGGAGATGATAGACCCAGATACCGGCGTTGCCGGGGGAATGGCCGTCACCATCGAAGGAGCTCCCGGTCACCGTGATGTTCGCACCGTAGCAGAGCACGCCCGTGGAGAACCCCTTGAAGGTGCAATTGGTGACCCTCAGCCACCATGCCTCGGGATTATCGGGTATCGCCCAGATGCCTCTCGTGACATTGATGAAGTAGCAGTCGTCCACCAGCATGTATCCGAAGTCATCAGCATGGATGGACGAGCCCGGGGTGTCTCGAAAATCGCATGATACCACGGACACCGTCCCCTCCCATTCCACCGTCCTTATCGATGTGGAGCAGTTGATGAAGGTGAGACCCGACAGGGCAACGTCCTCCACGCCACTCTCAAGGGTAACGCCGGTCCCGCAGGATGTGAACGTGCTCTTCGTGACGGATAGGGCGCCCCCGTCGTGGTACAGGCCCCGTTGACTCCCGATGAAGGCACAGTGGTCGACAACCGTCACATGGGAATCTATGATGGCGCCCCAGACAGAGCCGTTGAAGACACAGTTGGTGATGAAAGTGTTGTTCGCGTTCGCGCCCAGCCAACTGTTGTCCGTGAAGGTGCAATCCAAGACGCTTCCACGCATGGAGCCATATCTGAAGCCGAAATAGGAGGTATGGAACGCGGTATTCCTGACCTCGACGGTCACCATGCTCGAGCAATACAGGCTAGTGAAGTTGACGATGGATCGGTCCATCTCGAAGCTATTGCCGTTGTTAACGACGAACTGATTCACCTCGAGGAGGCTGTCCGTGACCCACACCCTCCTGAACTCCGCTCTCATATGCGCCTCCGAGCCGTTGATGCGGGAACCTGTGATGGTGAGAGTGTCGCCGTACAACGCCCAGGCCGCCCTGGCGTCGTACAGGGTCGCATGGTCCATTTCCACCGATGTCGCCTCGATCCGGGGCCCCCCCAGGAAGCCAAGGTCCGGGTCGGTGTAACGGCGACCCACGTACTCGAGGACGGAGTTCCTGACCTCGAAAAGGACGGCCCCGTCCACAACGAGGATCCAGGGGTCCGATGTACAGTTCATGTAGGAACCGTCGTCAGTTGTCAGGGGGTCGTCATCCCCGTCCAGGATCCGCAGTGTGGAGCCGTTCTGGACCCGCAGGCCAACTTCATGATCCCCCGGACTGTGGAAGACGATCGTCACGTTCTTCAGCACCAGGGTCTCGCCCTCGGGAACGGTGAGGTTCCCGTAGATGTCGTACCGCTTGTCCGAGACCGTGCCGGTCATCTCGGTGTCGCCGTTGATGACCACGCCCTCGGCGTCTGCAGCGAGGAGGGCCGCTGCCGCGACCGCGACCACGGTGAGAAGGAGGATGCGGAACGTCCACTCGAAGCGATGCAAGCGCGTACCCCCGAGGTCGGAAAGGGACCCTGACCGGAACTGGAAAGCCATTGGCGGGCCTGTATTTAGGCCTTTGCGGGTGGTTGACCTCGTCTCGGCTGGCAAGGCCTATCGCAACCTGACCGCCGTGCCGTAGGCCAGCACCTCGGCGGCTCCCCCCATGACGGCGGCGGACTGGTACCGGACGCATAGCACGGCATCGGCCCTGAGCTCCTTGGCCTGCCTGAGCATCTCCGCCATCGCCTGCTGCCTCGACTGCTCCATGAGCTCGGCGTAGTAGGGCATGTCGCCCCCTTTCATGGACCTGCCCACGGCCCGTAGGTCCTTTCCCATGCCCCTGGTCTTGACGGCATTCCCCTCCACCACGCCCAGTATCTCGTGGATCTCCTTGCCGGGGACGGTTTCGGTGGTGGTGACTATCATGAAGTACAACTCCTTGCCACCGAATCGGTAACCCCGGTATTTGGAGGTTGCCGTTCAAGGCAACCGGGAGCGGATGAGGTCCCGGAACCTCTCGTAGGTCTCGGAGCCGTCCACGGGGTACTCCTCGCCATCCACGTAGATGCCCGTGGAGATGCCCCACTCTCGGACCACCTCGGGGTCCGAGGTGTCGTTCGTCTCGAAGACCACACCGTCCCCCAGCTCCGGGGCTGCCCGTCGCGCCCACTCGTGGTTCAGGTTCCCCGAGGTGCACCACCCGATGACGAAGGAGCTCACCCTGACCTTCCCGGGGATGGGCTCGGGGCGCTTGACCTCCCGGAGCCATCGGGGGTCGTCCACGTCGGGGTCGAAGGCCTTGAAGGCCAGCCCCATCACCCCCTGGACGTCCACCCTGGAGTAGCCCTGCCCCTCGAACCATGGCACGTTCATCCACTGGGGGAACATGAGCCCCCACGCGGCCACGCCACGGGCTCCCCTCTGCCTCATGTCCTCCTCGGCCGCCCGGAGCAGGGCGGGGCCCATCCCCTTGCCGCCCCGGTTCCCGATGCCGCTCTCGTAGATGTGGACCCAGATGCAGTGGATGACCCAGATGTCGTCATCGCCCACGACGAAGGGGGCCAGGGGGCGGGGCACGTACTGGACCATGCCCGCCACCGCGCCGTCGTCATCGATGGCCAGCTTGACCCTGACCCCCCGATCGCGGGATCCCCGGTACCAGTCCCGCTTCATCGGCACGCCTTCGGCGAAGACGGCGTCCTCGGGCTTCAGGCAGCTGAGGTACACGTCCTCGTGCTCCGGACCCAGGTCCACGATCTCCATGCACTCTCCCTCGGGGCATCGAGGGCCCTCCGGGCATTTCACGTTATCGGCCCGCGAGGCTGGCCAGATAACATTTTTATCGCACCTGCGGCATATCAAGTGGGAATGCGGCCCGCTAGCACGGCGCGTGGGCGTCCAGGCCGCCTGCACCGAAGGGATGGGAAGGCCATGTTCTCCAAGAGCCAGCCAGTGGAGCGGAGGTGAGCCGATGGTCCAGCCTCTGACAGCATCGACCCCGGAAGAGTTGATGGAATACGGGAAGCCCCACCAGGAGATGAAGGCGTCACCGCGGAAGGTGGTCATCGAGGCGCGGGACCTGCGGAAGACCTTCGGGGACATCCATGCCGTCCGCGGGGTCTCCTTCAAGGTCTACGAGGGGGAGGTCTTCGGGTTCTTCGGCCCGAACGGTGCCGGCAAGACCACCACCATGCGGCTGCTCACTGGCATGCTGCCCCCCACTTACGGCGAGGCCGTGGTCGCGGGCTACGACATCAGGTCCTCACCCGCCCGGGTGCGCAGGGCCCAGGCCATCATCCTCGAGGAGGCGGTCTTCTACGAGCACATGAGGGTATCCAAGTACCTCCGGTTCTACGCCAAGATGGCCCGGGCGGCCTCGGGAGGGTCCAGGGACAGGTTCCACAAGGCCGTCGAGGAGGCCGAGATCGAGCCTTTCCTGGGCAAGAAGCTCAAGGACCTCTCCCATGGCCAGCGCCAGAAGGTCTCCATCGCCAGGGCGCTCCTTTCCGACGTGCCGATGATGTTCCTGGACGAGCCCTTCCAGGGCATCGACATCATCCATCGCAAGCGCATGCGAGAGTACCTCCGCAAGTATGTTGCGGGAGGGGGGACGGTGTTCTTCACCTCCCACAACCTCATCGAGGCGGAGCACATCGTGGACCGCTTCGCCTTCATCGACAAGGGCAAGATAATCATGGTGGGCACCGCCCGGGAGCTGCGGGACAAGTACCTGCTGCCCCGGTACACCCTGCGGGTGTCGGACCCCGAGAAGGCCCAGGTGGCCATATCCCGGGCCCTTGACACCACCGAGTGCTACGTCAAGGACCAGGAGGTCACGGTGACCCTGGCCAACAAGGACGACGTGCCCCAGATCACCGCCGTGCTGGGCCAGGCGAACATCGCCCTCCTCGAGATGAAGCAGCTGGGGACGATGGAGGAGGTCTTCCTCAGCTTCCGCAAGTCCAAGGAGGGACTGATATGAGCGTCCCCCCCCGGGATGCGGGTGCCGGGCGGATGTTCGCGGAGAAGCTCCAGCTGATATTCATCATCCTGGGCCGTGACCTGCGGCAGATCCACCGGAACGGCCTGGCCAGGCTCCTCGTGCTCTCGATCCTGTTCATCATCATCTTCACGGTCCTCTTCGGCTTCGCTGGAAGCCTGATCCAGGAGATCGGCACCCCCTCGTGGACCGGTGATATCCTGGAGGGTGACGGACCCGGGGGCGTCGAGCCCGTCACGCTGGAGATGGAGGCGGACGTGTACATCGGTTACGCGCCCCTCACCGTCACAGTGACCCCGACGGTGCACGACGCCGAGGGGGACGTCAAGTACAAGTGGTACGTGGACATGGACGACGGACGCCAGGCGACCTCGAAGGAGGCGGGACCCTTCGAGTGGACCTTCAACGACCCCTTCATGCACTCCATCTCGCTCGAGGTGGAGGATGACCGGGGTGCCGCCTCGGACATCGAGACCCTGCAGTTCAACGTGATGGAGCCCGGTAGCGATTGGGTCCAGTCCATACTCCTGGCCGAGGAGACCGAGGGACCCTCGCCCCTGGAGGTGCAGTTCGCGGTCTACGCCGCCAGCGGTGTCCCGCCGTACTCATACTCATGGGACTTCGGCGACGGCACCACTTCGCGAGAGCAGTTCCCCGCCCACACCTTCGAGGGCACCGGCGAGGAGTTCACGGTCACCGTGGAGGTCTCCGACCACAACGGTTCGTCGACGGGTCCAATGGAGCAGAAGGTCGAACTGACGGAGGAGGATGGCGAACTCGGCGTGACGCTGCTGGACTTCGTGTACGGCTTCGCCGTGACCACCTGCATCCTCCTGGTGCCCATGGCCTTCGGGGCCGTGTACGCCAGCGAGATCAAGAAGGGCACCATACGCACCTTGCTATGCTACCCCGTGGGTCCCCTGGACATCACGGTGGCCAAGCTGCTGTTCGCCCTCATCATAGGCTTCATCTTCGCCTTCATCACATTCATGCTCCCCGTCGGCGGGATCGACAAGCCCAGAGGGGACTACGTGGTGGTGTTCATGACGGCCTTCGGCGTCACGTTCGTCACCATGGTGATCGGAGCCCTCTCGGCCCTCGCACTGGCCCGGGTCACCGGGAAGATGTGGTTCCGCCCCTACGGCCTCGCCGCTGGCGCTGTGCTGCTGGCCTACCTGTTCACCGAGAGGATGATGGGCCTCGTCGGCATCTTCTTCTCCCTCTTCACCAGCATCGACCCGGACTACTTCGTGGATACCTTCGGCTTCCTCATCGCCATCTCCCCCTACCATATCGGGGGTCAGATGCTGACGGCCCACTTCGGGGGCGTGGACGAGTTCAGCCCCGCGATGTTCATAATGCCCTTCCTGTTGATCGTAGCGGCGGGCTACCTGTCGATGAAGGTCTATCCGAACGTCTTCGAGAAGGAGTGACCGGGCCACCGGGACAGCAATCGATATATCTAGCGTCCCCCACACACACACCCACTCCTCCCCATGAAGGATGTTCCAGGCAGGCCAAAATTAAAATACGCGATGAGGTTTGACCCTGGCCTTGCATCGGGAGCAGAGAGCGATGAATGAGGATGATCGACCCGCAGATGCCATCGAGGTGCCCGACGCACCACCCGTTCCAGGCCTGACCTTCCGCAGGTACCGGGGCGACGAGGACATCCCTCGCTTCCATGCGGTCTTCGAGGCCATCAAGGAGACGGACGGGGTCTCATGGACCGAGACCCTGGAGGACTTCCAGAACGAGTACTCCCACATGGTCAACACCGATGTCGAGAGGGATATCGTGGCCGTCGAGGTGGATGGCCAGATGATAGGCTATTACCGGCAGTACTGGGTGCGTGAGCTGGACGGAACCTACTCCTACAGGGCCTTCGAGGTCCTCCTCCCCTCATGGCGGGGGAAGGGTATCCGCCGCACCATGCTCTCCATGATCGAGAGGCGGGCCCGCGAGGTGGCCAAGGGCCACACCGACGCCACCAAGAAGATGATCACCACCTGGACATGGCCGGGGGATGAACCACGGCAAGAGGTCCTCAAGGAGCATGGTTTCACCCCCCTGCGGTACTTCTTCGAGATGCTCCGTGACCTTCGCGAGCCCATCGAGGACCGTCCCTTGCCCGAGGGCATCGAGGTAAGGCCGGTGCCTCCCGAGGACTACCGCAAGGTCTTCGACGCGGCCAACGAGGCCCTCAGCGACCACTGGGCCGCCCGGGAATGGACTGACGTGGATTTCGATCAGTTCCTCAAGGACCCCACCTTCAGCCCCGACCTGTGGGTCATAGGGTACGATGGTGACGAGGTCGCGGGGAACGTGGTCAACTGGATCAACGAGGCGGAGAACGAGGAGTTCCAGCGCAAGTGGGGCTACACCGAGATAATCTCCGTGAGGCGTCCCTATCGCGGGAAGGGTTTGGCCAAGGCACTGGTCACCCGGTCCATGGTCAGGCTGCGAGACCTGGGAATGGAGCATGCCAACCTTGGTGTGGACTCGGAGAACCCCAGCGGGGCGATGGGCCTCTACACTGGCCTGGGCTACAAGCCCGTCAAGACGTGGACCATCCTCCACAAGCTCCTGGAGGAGTGAGGATGGCCGGCAACGCCCCCGAGCTGGTCGAGGTGCCTGACGCCCCGGACATACCTGGCCTTGTGTTCCGCCGGTACCGGGGCGACGAGGACCTGCCCACCCTGGTGGAGGTTTTCAACGCCGCGGCCGAGACGGATGGGCTGGACTGGTTGGTGACCGTCGACCGCCTCAAGGTCGAGTACGACAACCAGCCCAACTTCGACCCCCGGAAGGATGTTGTCATCGTCGAGGTCGATGGGGCCGCCGTGGGTTTCACCTACATCTACTGGTTCGAGGAGCTAGATGGGACCTTCGCCGCTGGCCACCGGGAACGGTTGGTGCTCGAGTGGAGGGGCAAGGGCATCATGAGGGCGCAGCTGACCATCAACGAGGCGCGGGCGGCGGAACTGGCCGCGGTCCATGCCAGCGGGTCCAAGAGGATGGGCACCGTGGTCGCCGAGTCCGAGGAGCACCGGTTGCGGTTGCTGGAGTCGGTGGGCTACGAGAGGAAGCGGTGGTACTACGAGATGCTGCGCGACCTGCGGGAACCCATCCAGGTCCATCCGATGCCCGAGGGCCTGGAGGTCCGGCCGGTGGGTCCCGATGACCACCGGAGGATATTCGACGCCGCCTGGGAGGCCTTCCGGGAAAGCTGGGGCTTCCGGGAGATGAAGGAGAAGGACTTCCAGCGCCTCATCCAGGGACCCGAGTTCCAGCCCGAGCTTTGGGTCGTGGCGTGGGACGGCGACGTGGTGGCAGGCTCGGTGTTCTGCTGGGTCCTCCCGGAGGAGAACCAGAGGTTCGACCGAATGTGGGGTTACAACGACGACATCGCCGTCACCAAGGCCTATCGCAGGAGGGGCCTGGCCAAGGCCATGACGTCGCGGAGCCTGGTGACCCTGCGGGACCTGGGAATGGAGTACGCCAGCCTGGGAGTGGACACCCAGAACCCCGCCGACGCCCTGGGGCTGTACGAGGCCCTGGGCTACAAGGTGCGCAAGACCTTCATCGACCTCATCAGGCCGATGGAATAGTATCGGTCCGGCCGTTGGCCCGATCAAGGCATCCGGGGAATGCTGTCCAGCTCGCCGAGGAAGTGATCCCGGTCGTCCTTCTTCTCGATGGCATCCGCGGCCGTCTTGGCCATCTGGACGTACCGGTCGGCCTCGGACCAGTTACCGTTGACGGAGTGGGCGCGGGCCATGGCCTCGTAGGCGAAGGCCAGGTCGAAGTCGCCGATCTCGTTCTCCAGGCATGTGTTGAGGGTATGCTTGGCGTAGTGGAGGGCCTCGGAGCCCTTCCCGAGGGAGGCATAGACCCGGGATAGCTGCCAGTCGCCCCTCTCCGCCTCCGTGGGACCACCCACCTGGCCCCAGTGGTACCTGGAGGTATGGGCGGCGTGGACCATCATGTCGTTATCCTCGGCCGATCTCATGTCCTTGTCCAGGAGGTCCCAGGTCGCGTTGAAGGTCTCTATCGCGATCGCCTTGTGATCGAGCTCACTCTTGTCATCTTCGGTCATGGTCTAACCTCCTCGCCTCGAGGGGACCAAGGATACCATGCCAATATGGATGTTCCCGAAAAATCCCGGAACAGCCCCACCCGGGGCCCCCTCACCTTCACAGGTGATGGGCCGTACAGGCCCCGGTGCGTTGAAATACATTGCGACACCGGTCCGCGGGGACATATTCATGGGCTAAGTACAAGACTTGGAAATGCCATAACCAGGACGGAGGATGCACCATGCCCTTGGAGTTCGAGGACGAGCTCGCCATAACGATGGCAACCGATGATGATTGGGAGGAGATGATGCCCGGGTTCGTCGAGGGGACCTACATGTCCCTGGGACCCTCTGAGCGGGAGGACCTGGGCCCCGGCACGGTCCGCGAGAGGGCGTCGATGCAGGCCGAGTGGATCCGGGGTCCTGACGGGTTCTCCAACCAGGCCTTCGTGGCACGGACCCAGGACGGCCAGATGGTGGGTCACGTATGGGTGGCCCGAGTGCTCAACCAGTTCACAGGCCGGTCGGAGGCGATGGTCCTGAACCTCTTCGTGGAGGAGGACTTCCGCAACCGGGGTGCCGCCAAGCACCTGATGAAGGTGGTGGAGCAGTGGGCCCGGGGCCAGGACCTGGAGCGGGTCGGTCTCAGCGTGGGCGTCGACAACGAGCCCGCCGTGCGCCTCTACGAGGCTCTGGGTTTCGCCCCCGAGAGCCAGAGGATGACCCTGCGGCTGTAATCTGCCGAAGAGGTTAAATCATAGCGGACGCTTTCTTTTTCGTTGCCCCGATGTGGGGTTCCCTTCAGAGAACATCGGTTGAGACCAGGAGGCTGATGGATTGATCCTTAACAGCAAGACCAAGATTTCTGAGTTGGCGAAGGAGTACCCCTTCATCATCGACTTCATGCCGACCCTGTCACCGGAGTACAAGAAGCTCCAGAACCCGATCATCCGCAAGACGATGGGCGCGGTGGCCACCATGGAGAAGGTGGCCAGCATAGGCGAGCTGGAACTGGACTACCTGCTCAACTCGGTGGCGGACGAGATCGAGAGGCAGACCGGGGAGAGGCCAGAGGTGGACCCGGGGGTACCGACCGGGGCCGCCAGCGCATCCGAGCCCGTTCCCGCACCCGCTCCCACCGCTGCACCCATGTCCCAGGAGGAGAGGAAGACGGCCCTCAGCGCCATCCTGCTTGACCTGCATGCGGGCGGGGACACGGACGATCTCAAGGCCCGCTTCGCCGAGACCATCGCTGACATCTCCCCAAGCGAGCTGGCGGTGGTGGAGCAATCCCTCATCGAGGACGGCCTCCCCGAGGAGGAGATCAAGAACTTCTGCACCCTGCACGTGCAGGTGTTCAAGGAGGGCCTCGACAAGGGCGACGTCCCGTCCATGCCCGGCGGGCATCCCGTGCACACGTACATGATGGAGAACCGGGCCACCGAGAACATCGTGGCCGAGCTGGATACCGCCCTTTGCGACCTGGGCGACCCCCCGGACGCGGACGCGTTCGCGGCCCGGAAGGCCTCGCTGATGGCGAACCTGGAGAACCTGGGTCAGGTGAACACCCACTACACGCGCATGGAGAACCAGCTGTTCCCGACCCTCGAGCAGCATAGCATCACCGGACCCACCCAGGTGATGTGGGCCGTCCACGACGACATCAGGGCGTGGATGAAGGACGCCGTGTCCAAGACGGAGTCCGGGTCCGCCCAGGAGGCGGTGTCCGCCATCAACAAGGTGAGCGAGGCCGTCAAGGACATGATCTACAAGGAGGAGTACATCCTGTACCCCATGAGCCTCGAGAACCTCACCGAGGCCGATTGGGTCTGGGTACGGAAGGGCGAGGAGGACATCGGCTACGCCTGGGTGATGCCATCGACCGGCTGGGAGCCCGAGGAGTCCGTGAAGACCTACGATCCTGGGGACATGACAACCACCAGCTACGTGAACCTCGACACCGGGGCGCTGTCGCTGGAACAGATCAACCTGATGCTCAAGCACCTGCCCATGGACATCACCTATGTCGACGACAACGACCAGGTGGCGTACTTCTCCGCCACCGACGACCGGATCTTTCCCAGGAGCCCGGGCATCATCGGACGTCAGGTCTCCAAGTGCCACCCGCCCAAGAGCGTCCACATCGTGGAACGCATCGTCACTGCCTTCAAGTCCGGAGAGCGGGACGTGGCGGAGTTCTGGTTGGAGAGGGGGGGTGTGTTCGTTCACATCCGGTACTTCGCCGTCCGGGACGACGAGGGCACGTACAAGGGCACCATCGAGGTCTCCCAGGACCTGACGGAGCTGCGGAAACTGGAGGGCGAGCAGCGATTGCTCGACTGGGAGTGACGGACCCGGCCCCGGACCCGGCCCAGGCTCACTTCACCTCGGTGCCGCACCCGCAGAAGGGGTCCTCCTCGCGACAGCACCGCAGCTTCAGGAACGGGTAGAGGTTCTTCATCAGCTCGCTCTCCCCCTTGCGAAGGTGCTCGCCGAAGGTGGACCTGGACAGGCCTATGGCGCCCGCCACCTTTTCCATCTTGACCCTGGTGGGCACGTCGAACAGCCCCGCCTCGTACGCGATGGTCAGCACGTACGCCTGCTTGTCAGTGAGCCCCTCGATGAAATGGGTGGGAACGACGCCCACGTCGTTCATCAGGTCCGTATGGTCCCTGGCCTTCAGCGAGAGCACCTCGATCGATCCCATCTCGGAAACCTCCTCGACCAGCTGGCGCAGGTTCTCCTGGTCCCGGGTCACGATCCGGTGGGTCTCCCACCCCTCGTGGAATGTCATGGGCGGGATGAGCATGCACTCCAGCTTGTCGGCGATGGCCATCACCGAGTCGATCTCCTCGAGATAGGGCTGCTGGGTGAGGAACAGGGCGGAGTGGGCGTCGTTGTACGCCTCGGTGTAATCCAGCATCTCCTTGCCCACCTTCAGCACGTCCCTCACGTCGTACGTGGGCGGTATCGTGACCTGGAAGAGGTCCGTGAGGGCGCTCACCCATAGGGTCATCTCGGCGTCGGGGAAGGCCGCGGAGAAGTCGCAGAACGGACATTCGTGCTTGACGCGTATCCAAGATTCGACGAATGGCATAGTGACACCATCTGGTGAACTACATAAAAACCTTGCTGCCGCCCTAGGGCGGCCTGCTGAGTGGCCAGCGACCTTTTCAAGGATTAGTCAAAAGGCGTTCAAGAACCGCCCTGGGGCGGCAGAATTGGGAATATACAGAAGGTGTATCTAGATATCGATGTTCGCCCCCGATCGAATGGTCGCACATAACCTTCGCCCCTCCTGTCCAGGAGGCACGGAGTTCTGCGGCTACATGGAAAGGGAATGGAAGTCGACGCCCGATATGCTCAAGAAGGGCGGCAGGGAGGAGAGGCCGAAGAAGCCGGCGCGAGACCCCCTCGCCCTGAGGACCAAGTTGGCCCGACCTACCAAGTCCCGACTGAGGATACCGTTCCTCTGAACTGCCCCTGACAATGGTCAATACCAACGGGCCCCGGTGCATTCCGGGACCCTGATCGGTCGTGGTCCAGTTCTCAGATCCTCGGGTCGAGGTCGTTCGCACATCCCGAGATTCCCGGAGAAACTACTTACCCTCCCCAACTTCTGGTTGTCCCGGGGTTCATTATGTGCGGACGCTTCGCCCTGTTCTCCTACATGCGCCAGCTCATGGAGGAGTTCGGCATGGAAGAGGATGATGCGGAGGAAGGCCTGAACCTGACTCTGAGAGCCGATATGTGGGTGCCCTCATCTCAGTGGGGCCTGTGGTCGTCGATGTTGTCCCATTCCCCCGAGTACATCAGGTTGCGCACGAAGGGCGCCTCCAGGAAGTCGTGGGGGAAGCCAGGTTCGATGACGCTCGCCCTGTCCAGTCGATCCAGCTGGTCCCCGGAGAGGTCCACATCCAGTGCACCCAG
>JAUVEQ010000040.1 GCA_030594725.1 Methanobacteriota archaeon | reverse complement strand
GGCGAGGAGGGTCTTGCCGGTGCCAGGGGCACCGATGAGCAGGATGCCCCGGGGTGGTTCGATGCCCACCTCGCGGAAGAACTCTGGCTTGGTGAGTGGGAACTCCACGGTCTCCTTCATCTCGAGGATCTCGTTCTCGAGGCCACCGATGTCGTCGTAGGTCACGTCGGGCTTGTCGATGACCTCGGCATTGGCGACCAGGGTGTCCTTCGAACCCGGGAGCACGGAGATGACGGACAGGGACTGCTTGTTCAGGGCTACCCGTGAACCCACCTTCAGCTCCTTCTTCTCGATGAAGTCGGCCGCGAAGACTATGAAATCGGGACCGGTGGTGGAACGGACGACCACCCTTCCATCCTCGAGAAGGTCCTTGACGGTACCCACTATCAGGGGAGGGGTCTTGAGGCGGTCCAGCTCCACCCGGAGACGCTTGATCTCCTTCTGGAGCCGGATGAGTTCGCTCTCCACGAACCGGCGTTCGCTCTCGGCCCGTCGTAACTCCTCGAGAAGCTGGGCGTTTCGGGCCTCAAGGGTCTGTATCCTGTCGGCCACTATCGAGGGGATCGCCTCCTCCTCGACCAATTCGGTTTCGAGCTCAGCATCCTCCATCTAATACAGCTCCAAGAGACCTACTGGCCATATAGCCAGCATCCTTTAGTAAGGTTCTTATGCCGAAAGGGCGATATATAGTTTGTCCCGCGCTTTTCTTGGACAATAATCAATGGGAGAGAAGGCAAAATGCCCTGTGAGATGTGCGGCAAGGAGGTGCCGAGACTGAGGAAGGTCCAGATTGGCGCCTCGGTCCTCGAGGTCTGCAACGAATGCGCCAAGTTCGGCTCGGATATCGCAATGGAAGCGGCCAAGGGGGAGCCGATAACCTCCGGGACCGCCGCCATCGCGGCGCCACCTGTGCCCCGAACCTACGAACGCATGCCCCAACGACAGCGTGACGCCCTCTCCAGGGGCGATGTGGAACTGGCCGAGGACTACTCCAAGAGGATAAGCAAGGCGCGCCAGGGGAAGAACTGGACCCAGGAGGACCTGGCCAAGCGGATGAACGAGAAGAAGTCCGTGGTCAGCAGACTGGAGACGGGGGAGATGCGACCCTCGGAGAAGCTCATCAAGAAGCTGGAAAATGAGCTTGACATCAAGCTCAAGGAGAGGATGGAGTTCCAGGTCGAGGCCTCGAAGAAGACCGTGGGCACCGGCGGTGTGACCCTGGGCGACCTGATCAAGATGGAGAAGTGAGGCGATCTCCGCCTTCATCACGCCAACCGTGGCGGGGCAGCAACCTTATATACCCATCCTTCGAATATTATCCCGAGGACTGGGGACCATGGGCCTGACCGACCGATGCGGGAATTGCCTCTACTGGGACCACCGGGCCGAGGCCGAGGTGGACGAGCACACTGGTTATTGCACCGTCCACGAGATGATGAAGGGGGACGAGCAATCGTGCGACTTCTACAACAGGCGGACCAAGGAGTCGGAGCAGCAGTACTACCAGAAATTGTACAACGACGGGACCGACTACGAGGGTAGCGACCTGGACGCGATGGACCTTTGACGGACCGCCCTCACTTGACCAGGAACAGCATCCGCTTGAACATGGGGTCAGCCGAGTCTCCCACCATCTCGAACATGGCGGATTCCGTGTTGGTCACGACCACTCCCACCTGGGTCATCTGCTTGTAGGCGTTCTGGACCATCCAGTCTGCCCGGGACGAGCAGGCGTCCTCCAGCACGTGGACACCGTATCCCCGGCGGATGGCGTCCAGGGCGGTCTGGAGCACGCACACGTGCGCCTCGATGCCCGCGAGCAACAGGGTCTTCGGTCCGTGGGCCTCCACCGCCCTCACGAATTCCTCCTCGCCGAAGCAGTTGAAGGTGGTCTTGGGCACGGGATCCTCCCCAACAGCCTCCATGACCTGGAGGTTCGTCCTTCCCAGGCCCTTGGGGTACTGCTCGGTCATGACGATGGGCATGTTGACCACGTGGCAGAACTGGGAGAACACGATGGACCGCTCGACCATCCTCTCCCACTCGTGGCACTTCTTCAATAGGGTGTCCTGGATGTCGATGATGACGAAGAGGGTCTCCTCGCTCTCGAGCCGGCCGGTCATCCCTGGGAGCATGGGCGGCGGGATGTCTTAAGCATTGTCCTCGTATTCCGGTCCCGTGCGAAGAACGGAGGGACCGGGGGAAAACTTGATTAGCCCCGCGGCCTGTTACCAGAGGTGGTAACATTCCGGGGCGTTACCTACCGCCGGTAATAGGCATACGATGGGACGGTTGATGAAGGCGGATATGGAGCTTCGGGACCTGATTCTCGAGATCTTCCAGGAGAAGGGGGATGTCACCATTGCGGGCATGGTCCGCGAGCTGGAGAGCCGTGGTGTGAACCACCACAGGCTGACGGTGACGGGCTACCTGCATGCCCTGGCGGACACCGGCTACCTGGAGGTCCGGAGCGTGCCTCCCGCCAAGTTGTTCACCTTGAAGACCACCCCGAAGCGTTCGCTCTACAGCGTGGTGGGGGATTGCTCTCGAAGGATCTCCTCCTCGGACACGAGGGCCGTTGAGCTGACCGTGGGCACCCTGGAGCACATCCTGGACCGGCCCGTGTTCCTGTCCGAGATCACCGAGGCGGGATTCTCCCGCATCGGTCACCTGCGCCAGCTGGGGAAGAAGGAGCGCTCCCAGGCTGTCAAGCGTCTGGAGCAGTGCGACGTCCCCACAAGGGAGGGCGAACCTCTGTTCCGTGCCCGGGAGCTGTCCCAGGACGACATGGACCGCCTCATGGGCGAGGCCCTCCTGGATGCCATGGATGCCCTGGGTGAGAGACCCCGGGAGGTCAAGCAGACCTCGCTGACGCTGGAACAGTTCGGTTGAGCCGACCGGGCGACATCCTCCGGGAGCGCTCCGTGGCCGTCCTTCAGGCATCCTCTTGAGTGGACGCGTCGATCTTCAGCGTGACGATCATGGACATCGCCACCGCCTTGGCCAGCAATTCCCTCATGGAATCCAGATCGGGCTCGAAATCATCAATCATGGTCCGATAGAGCGCGTTGAACTCCTTGTGTGAGTTCAGGGCCATCCACGTAGCCAGCATGTCGACACGCCAGTTGATGCAAGGCGTCCTCACGTGATCCTCCTTGTCGAGGCTCGTGGGGGGGTCGTCGTCGTGTCCCTCGAAGCTGTGGAAGAGCTCGATCACGTGGGCCTCGAACTCGGGGTCCTCCAGGACCTCTTCCCACAGCTGGTCCAGCCTCTTCTCGTAGGCGTGATGATAACGACCGATGACCGCCGATGCGTGCATGGGGATACTGCAGTCCTGTATGGTGTGGCAGACCCATCCCACACAGTCGGTATCGCGTGTCTCTGCGTATCGCTCGTACCAGTACCTGGTGATGTTGTCGATCGGAAGGAAGACGCTGTAGGGGTAGCCAGCATTCATTGCGGGGCGTCCTGGCGAGAGGGGGAACCTGGCCTGGGATTCCTCCTCCAGACTGGAGAACTTCTTCATGTCGAACCAGCGGGAGTACCTTTCGACGGCCGGGGAGCAGTTGTCGTAGAACGGATGTCCAGGTGCGTGGAGGTACCGGATATCCAGGTAGACGGCGGCCATGCTGTCGGCACCCATGCCCTTATCCATCTTCGATGCCGAACCATGATAGTAGCTGTACCCGTCGTAGTCATCGTAGGTCCCAGGGCCTTTCCCGATATCGATGTAGTGGTTCAGGGCGGTCCAGCGCAGGAAGGGCCAATCCTTCTTGATGTCCCAGGAGTAGGACGGCGTGTCGTGCATCATCTTGGGCATGAATTTTGGCCTGTTGTTGGGATCGTTCCATCGGAAACGGACCCGACCCTTCACCTTCACCATTTCCATGTCGTCTTGTCGGTCGACGTTGATGGCCATCTTGACTATGGCAACCTTATCGTCCGCGAAGCTGAGGTCGTAACCTTCCAGCTTGTCAAGCAGATCGAAGACCATTGTGGTGGTCAACCTATGGCTTTGGCCGTTCATGCTCTCGCCCGCGAATAGAACGGTGCGGGCGGATATCAATTTTACCCATGATATGCCAGTCCAAGTGAACACGGCGGCCCGGCGGCCGACGTTGCGGGGCTCAGCGCCTTCTCCGCCTCGCGGTCGCAAGGAAGAACATCGTGACGATGGCGACGGCGATGGCCATGAGGGCGCCTACGGCCGCCGGACCGGGGGTGCTGGGCACTCCCTCCACCTCGAGGATGACGGGGGTGCTCTCCTGGTTGGTGACGTCCTTGGTGGTGGCTATGACGGACAGGTCGTATGACCGGTCCTCCTCCGTGCTTGACAGGCGGACCGTCAGGTTCACGACCCTCTGGCCGAAGGGCTCCAGTGAGATCTCGGCAAACTCGTAGGAATACGATTCCACCTCGCCCACGGCGCTCAGGGTGAGTATCTCGGGGACGTTCCCCTCGTTCACCACCAGCACCCTGAAGGTCAGCTTGGATCCCGACTTGGCGATGTACAAGGGCTGCAGGGGCCCTATCGAGTGACCCCGGTTGGCCAGGATGGTCACCTGGAGGGGAGCCTCGACGGGTTCACCGGTCCCCAGTTCCGAGGCCACGTGGACCTTGAAGTGGACGATGCCGGCGACGGCGGGGGAATCCCCGGTGGGCGGGATGATGGAGAACTCGAGGAGCTTCTGCTTGTTGGCCGGGACAGATATCATCCGGTTCTCGAACTCGGATGTCCAACCGTTCGGAAGACCGATCAATCCCACGTGGAACAGGTCCTCCTGGTTGCCGGTGTTCCTGATGTGAACGTAGAAGGTTGCCCTGTTCACCCCGGGCTTGCTCGGGTCGATGGTGTCGGTGATGACCTCGGTCTCCACCGTGAAGCTGGTGATGGGATTCACCGTCAGCGTCACCGCGAAGATGGCCGTCACCTCGCCATTGTCGGAGGTGAATATCACCGAGATGGTGTCCTCCTCGAAGGCCCTAGCGTCCTCGGGTGGGGTCATGAGCACGGTGATCTGGTTCACTCCGTGGTCAGGGCCCGTCCCGATCTGGAACAGGTTGGGCCGGGCCTCGGATTCCCATCCGTTGCCCAGGATGCTCATGGTCACCCTGTCATCGCCGTTGCCCAGGTTCGTCGTGGTGAGCTCGAACTCGACCTGCTCACCCGGGTCGCCGAACCTGTACGCCTGACCGGACACTGCCAGCTGATAGCGCTGGTCGACATCGATCTCGATCGTGCCGTAGGTGAACTCGATCCCCTTGGCCGCTGAGAGCTCTATGGTGATGAAGCTTCCCGCGGGCACGCCCATGGGAGCGGTCACGTTGACCTTGAGGGTGAGCGCCTGGAAGGCGGGGATGGTCACGTTGTCCCCATCGAGGAACTCCAACGTCCATCCGTCGGGAGCCTGGTAGGCCAGGGTCACGTTGGCATCCCCGTTGCCCTCGTTGAACAGAACGAACTCGTACCCGATGGTCCCACCCGGCAGGACGTGCTCCGAGTGGATGGGCCCCCATCGGAGGGCCACGACCTCCGATACGATCATGGTGATCGGCATCTGCTTGGTCGGGACCAGGGTGACCTGTGAGCCGCCCTCTCCTCCGGTGATCACCTCGCTGAACAGGATCAGCTCGAAGTCCACCTGCTCGCCAGCAAGCTCTCCCTCGGGAACGCTGAACGTGATACGGACCTGGGTGCTCCCCAGGACGTTGATGGAGACCCGTTTGGGGTTCACGGATCCCCAGTAGCTGCGGTCGGCGTCAAGGGAAAGGGTGATGTTCTCAAAACCGTTGCCCGCGTTCGTGATGGTCATGTCAATGTGCTTGGGCGTGCCTGGCACCACGGAGACCGTCCTGAGGTCGGGTGTAACGGTCAGCAGGTGGACCTGCCTGATCAGGGTGATCGTCTCCAGCTCCGCTATGAGACCGGAAGCGTCGGACCTGGCCTTGAGTATGACCTGGCCCTCCACTCCGTGGGAGGTCCCCGCGGGGGGCGTGACCTTCACCTGGACCTTGTGGTTGGCCTTGGGGCCAAGGACCAGGGTGTTGTATCGGGCCTCGAGGGTGCCCCAGGAGGCGTGGGAGCCGATGAGGGAAAGGCGCACGGTGTCGCCCACGGACGATCGGGTTCCCACGGTTATGTTGTAGACCATGGTCTCACCGGGGGCCGCGTTCATGTTTGACGTCATGGTGTCGAGGAACACTGCGAAGCTGTCGCCCCCGAAATCGATGTCGATCGTCATGATGGTGCCGGCCGCGGAGATATTGAACACTCGGATCTTGGTGTCAGTCCCGTTGTACAGGCGGGAGTTGGGTGTGCTGTCCGGTGTGAAGCCCGTCAGATGGTTCTTCCAAAGGTCGTAGTTGTCACCGTCGTTGTGACTCCGGATGTCCAGGTCCTGTGTGCCCGATGCCTCCTCCAGGTCCACGCCCTTCCGGTTCTCGTTGTTGTTTACCCTGTTGTAGGGCATATACTGCTGGATCACGCTGTTGTCGATGTGCCATATGAGCAGACCGTCGCCCGGTAGGTACCGGTCGAAACCCGCCCGCAAACGGTTCTCCAGCAGGAAGTACTCCTGGGAGGTGGTGGTGGGAAGCTTGATGACATCGGGGTAGCCGCTCATGTACCGGATCTCGCGGCCCTCGGCGTAGTTGGTGATAGTGGTGGGGGTCACCCATCCGAGATACACCTTGCACCAGGCGCTCAGGTGGCCCGGGGTGCGGCCCCAGTTGTTCCAGGCACCGGAACCCATCACGTCCCAGACGCCCACGCCCGTGGATGAGTAGTCGGTATCGTAGAGGTCAGGCAAGCCCAGCATGTGACCGAACTCGTGGACGTAGACCCCGATGGGGCTCTGCTCGGCCACGGTGAAGTAGTAACCCACGTAGACGCCGTCCACCCGGAGGGTGCCAGGGTAGACGCTCTGCTTGGACCATATGGCGTCGGTTCCGCCGCCGGTCGCCTCGTCGGGTCCAGCATGGACCAGGCAGATGCCATCGATGATCCGGTCCCCGTTGGTGTCGTACTTGGAGAAGTCCACGTAGGGATTGGCATCCAGCACGGCCTCGCGGACCAGCTTGTAGAAGCTGCGGCTGTCGCTGCTGCCACCCTCGGGGGCGCCGTAGTAGGCCATCGTCTCCGGGGCATCGTACCAGCCATAGGCCTTGCCGTCGAGGGTGATGTTGTCGTACGAGACCTCCTCGTAGTAGCTCTTCATCGAGCTGCTGCCGGTGAGCTTGTTCTGCAGCGTCGTTATCGAGCTGCTGGTGGAATGGGTGACGTCGGTGAACTCGATGGCAAGGGACACCAACTTCTGGGTCCCCGTGGTGGCCATGGGAGCCGGGTTGGACGTGACCAGCTCGTTGGTCGGCACCTCGTCGAACTCGTAGCCACGACCCTCCGTCTCCAGGTCGCCCTCGTACCACGGTGCTGGAGGCATGTACTCCAGGGTCTCGGGGAGCTGATGAAGCCGGTCCAGCTCCGCCAGGGCCGCCTGCTCCGCCAGGGCCTCCTCGGCGAGCCCGCCGATGCCGGCTATGGCTGCGCCTGCGGGGACGGCTACTGTGAGCGTGACGAGGACCGCCATCAGGGCGGTCAACGGGACCGATGGGGGGTTACGGCTTGTCAAGCGGTCACCTCGATATTGGGGACACAAGGCATGCTGGCTAGACATGGCTCGAAGAGGTCTATGTTGGGGCCATATATGAAGGTTTCTGCGAAGCATGCCGGGAGGCGAACGTTCCAGATCACAGTTTCCACCCTCTACTGGTCTACCTCTCCGGCACCTATCTCGCCCTCGCTGTACTTGTCGATGAGGAGGCCAAGGCCCCTCACCTCATCCTGCTGTTCCGGGTCCACAACCAGGGTGGCCGAGAGCCTACCAAGGTACTTCTCCGTGAGGGTCTCGTTGAGGTTCTGACCCAGCTCGGCCAGCAGGCCGGTGATGGCCTCGATGCGGCCGGAGGCCACGGAGAACTCGATGGTGTTGCGGTCCTCCCACACGGAGGTCCTGATGACCATCTTGTCCTTCTTGACCTTGGTCACACCGTAGAACCAGGCCTCGGCGCGGTAGGGCAGGCCCTCGTCGGCCTCGACGAACTCGCGCACGAATCGGACGTCGTGACCCCGGATGACCACCTTGCCCAGGGCAAAGGCGTCGGCCGGAGGCAGCTTATTGGGTATGGTGAACAGCTTGGAGTCGGATTCCCCCAGCTCCTCGTTGATGAGGCGCTTGAGCATCGCGGTGTTGGCGTTCTCCTCGGTGAAGAATATGGGGCAGACGATATCCGCGCGCCTCCTCTTCATCGTCACCGTGTGGAAGGCTCCCTCCGCGTCCTTGTAGGAGGTGGTGCCGTCGACGTCCGACTCCTGGCAGATGAGCGGGTCCAGGTAGTACGCCACGGTCTTCTTCTCCCGGGGTCCGATGGTCCCGATGGTCACCTTGGTACCGACCATCGGGTAAGCGGGCTGGATCCGGTCGATACGGAGCACGTTGGAGTCGTACACGATATCGGTGGCTGCATTGGTGATGACCGTCTTGGTGTCGTTGCGCACCGCGACCTTGAGCCGGACGAAGCCCTGGAAGAACTCCACCTCGGATAGCATCTTGACGCCCTCGGTCCGGGTGCGGGACATGATGGTCTCCCTGTTGAGGTCCTCGGTGAGACCGATGAGGGGGATCACGAAGTCGGCGATACCCACGACCTGGGTCTGGTCGCCCGACCAGTTCTCGATGATGCCAGCGTAGGAACCCTCGATGCGGTTGACCACGTCCCGGAGGGCGTCCCGGAGGGAGGTCTGCTCCTCGCCGAAGATGATGGCAGCCAGGAAGATGTGGTTACCCCTTTCCACCAGGATACGGTTCTCGCCGTAGTCCAAACGACCGACCTGGGTGCCCGTTTCGGCGCCGCCCATGGAGTCTTGGATGAACTGCTGGATCGCGGTGAACATGCCTCCGAAGAGGTCGGTGTCCACCGAGGTCCTCTCGGCGCGTGCCCTGTGGCACATGAGGCGACCGTCGTTGTAGACGACGTACACCTCCTCCACCACGTAGGTCCGGTCCTTGTCCATGTCCGCCAGGGGCAGCAGGGTGATGGGCGTGGTGGCGGCGGCAGCGCCGGCCAGGTCACTTCCCTCGGCCCCCTCTCCAGCCCCTGAGGCCACGTCCTTTGTGACCGTCTCGGTGAACGACGGTGCCACCTCCTCCTCCACGGGCACGTCGGCCGTGACCGGTTCGGGGACCGGCTCCGCCTCCGGACCCGGGGTCGGGAGGCGCTTGCTGCGCATGTACATCGCGCCGGCGGCGCCTATCACGATGATAATCACCAGTATGAGCAGGATGGGCAACCACTCGATGCCGGCGTCACTGGTGGTCCCTCCCCCGTTACCGTTGTCCCCGTCCGGGGGCTTGACGTTCTGGACCTCGAACTCCCAGGAGTGGTTGGCACCGAACTCGCCGTCGAAGGCCTCGACCCTGATGCTGTACTCGCCGGCCCATTCGAAGTCGGTGACGATGGTGAGGGACGTCCCTTCCTCTCCGATCTCGAGGATGTCATCCATGTACCACCGGTAGACCAGGGCCTGCGGGCCAAGGTCGGGGTCGATGGCAGAGATGGCGAAGGTGACCGTCTGGTTCTCCTTGATCGTCACCTTCCCGGTGTCGGGGTCGAAGGTGTCGATGGCGGGACCCACGTTGGGCACGATGGTGGTGTCCTTGACGTGGACCTCCCACTCGAAGTACTCGCTGTAGTTCCCGTCGGACACCCGGAACTTCACGGTGACCGGGTCCGGGTCCAGGGTGTCCTCGTCCACCTCGGATACGTACTGGAACTCCTCGTCGTGGGACACCGAGGCGTACTCGATCCACCATTCGTAGGTGAGCTCGTCCCCGTCCAGGTCTGTGACGGTGGGTCGGAACCAGACACCATCCCCCTCGTCGATCTCCACGGGTTCGTCCGTGGGGATGTCGATCTCCACGATGGGCGGGGTGTCCAGGATTATCTCGATGCCGGTGAGGGTGAGCGTCCCCAGCGTCGCGGTGGACACTGCATAGGTGAGGGTGATGGCCTCGTCACCTCCCTGGTGGTCCTCGTACCACGTCTGGGTGGGTTCGCCCACGGAGAGGGTGTGGAGTCCCTCGAACGCTCCGACGGTGTATCTGTGGTCGACGGTGCCGTCGTTGCCCACATCGACGGCTATGTCCGATGGCAGAGAGACGTATCCCAGCACGAACTCCACCGAGTCCAGGTGAAGGTCGGACCCCGGCGATGGATCGGCCGAGAGCCGGTAGCCGAAGGACCCGACCTCGCCGTCCCAGGTGAAGAGGGACCAGGTATCCGCCGCGGTCCACTGGTCACCATCTCCCGTGACCTCGAGAACGATGTCATCGAGTCCCCAACCGTTGAGGTTCTGAATGACGTTGGTTATGGCGTCGGGAGCCATGTGGGCAGGGTAGTACGTGAGGCTCGAATGGCGCACGTTGGACTCGTAGTCCATGAAGGCACCGAGCACCCGGGGCGTCTCGTCCCCGAACTCGGAACTCAAATTGAACCGGAACTGGATCAGCTTGTCGGGTGCCACGGCGTGGGTCGGGTCGTCGGGGACCATCTCGACCCATTCGCCCCACTGGTTTGTGGCCTCTGCGGACCGGGCCCAGAACGTCACGGTGGTCACGCCCGGCTCTGCGAAATCGGCGGTGAGGGGCCCAAGGCCCCTGGGCGCCTGGTCCAGGGTGAAGGGCTTGGTCGTGTAGTGGCCCTCCTTCATGTATCCCGAATCGGCCCAGAACAGACGTTCCTGCCAATCGATGCCCTGGCCCGTGAACAGCATGGCGTGGCGACCCGCGTCGTCCTCGAAGACCATGAGGCTCCTTATGCCCCTGAAGTCGTCGGCGAGACCGCCCTGCTTGGGCTCCATCACTGGATTGGCCGCCGACCTCCGGAAGTCGTCGCCGTTCTGGGTGGTGGCATAGCCGACGGCGGACGGGTCGTTGGTGGCATTGGACCCCCTCCCTCCCAGGTAGTAGATTATCAGATGGTCCCGGGTCAGGACGGGGAACGGTTGGCGCACGTACCCCGAGTCCCAATCGCTGCTGGTGCTGCTCGGGACGAGCACGGGGTTCTGGGCTGACTTGACGAAGTTGCCCCCGTCGTAGGACGTGGCGTGGCCTATCGAGGTCTTGCCCGAGGTGGAGGATGCCTTGCCGGTGTAGTACATGTGGAATATGGTCGACGAGTCGTCCCTTATCACGTTGACATCCTCGATGGAATGGGCGTCGAACTCGCCGGGGGTTCCCTCCAGGATGGGTCTGTTTATCACCATCCAGTTGATCCCGTCGCTGGATATTGCCAGGCCCACCGCTCCTACGGAGTAGAAGCCGATGAAGTACATCAGCCAGACATCGTTGGAACGGACGACGCAGGGACCCATCTTGTGAGCGTCCCAGCTCAGGGTGGAATAACTACCCCTGAGCAGGACCCGATGGTCGATGAAGGTGCGGCCGTCCTCCGTGTAGGCCATGCATATGGACTTGGCGTTGTTGGAAGCGGTGCCGGTGTAGTACAGGCGATAGCCGTTGCCGTAGGGCAGCAACGATCCCACCCTGACACCTGCCTGGTCCTCGGCGATGTTGCCTGGCTCGAGGAGGGCGGCCGCCTCCTTGAACCACAGGTCCCGGGATGGTGCGAGGGTGATGCCATCGTCACGGAACACCACGCCGACGTCGTCCTCCGGCGTTCGCTCGGATAGGGGGCTGACGGCGTACCTGTAACCCAGACCCCAACCCAGCAGTTCGGGGGTGACGTGGTCCATCTCAGACTCCAGGAGGACCCTGAGCTTGAAACCGTTGTCGAGCAGGCCCTCGGGGATGCTCTGGGCATCACGGATGCTGGCGATCAGGACCCGGTCGTCCGGGGCAAGGAGCGTGGCGGTGTAGGAGGTTCCGGGGGGGAGGCGGACATCGATCGAGAAGATGGTGTCCCTGGCCCCGTCCATCTCCATGGAGTTCGAGACGTAGGTGCCCGACGGTAGCAGTTGCCTTCGTTCGGGACCTGGTAGGATGGTATGGGATTCGGATGAGAAGTTGACGATCGGGGCCCATATGAACGTGGGACCGAAGGTGCAAGAGATGGTCGTGTCCTCGCCGCTGAAGAGCACGCCGATCCCCCCGAGGAACGTCCCCAGGAGGCCGTTGTCTATCATGTTGTCCCGGACATTCAGGATGGGCACGTCCATCTTGTCCACGTAGACCGTGATGTCGTTGCCCACGGCCTGGATGAGGATCGGGACGGAGGCACCGACGGGCAAGGGCTCGATGGCCTTCTCAACCAGCATGTGCCAGGAATTGCCGGGGACGGCCACGGTGGACAGGTGCCGGTCGGTGCTGACTCGGTACAGGCCAAGGGTCGGCTCGGTGTTGTTGTTGAAGGCCTCCCTGTAAAGGAGGCGATAGCAATCGTTCCCCG
This sequence comes from Methanobacteriota archaeon, assembly GCA_030594725.1. GTDB lineage: Archaea > Thermoplasmatota > DTKX01 > DTKX01. The sequence goes on along the minus strand of JAUVEQ010000040.1, from coordinate 11 downwards.
TCACGCGGAAG
>JAUVEQ010000167.1 GCA_030594725.1 Methanobacteriota archaeon | reverse complement strand
GAACATGAACAGGCCCGGGACCTCCTTGAGGTAGTACGCGAAGTCCTCGGCGCCGAAGTTCAAGGGGGTGACGGGGTCGATCTCGAAGCCCTCGTCCCTCAGGAGACGGGCAGCCCGGGTGGCCAGGTCCGGGTCGTTCTCCACCACGGGGTAGCCCTTGACGAGTTTGAACTCGATGCTCGGAACGTCCTCATCGGGGTCCTTGGTGAAGGCCATCACCAGGGAGTCCAGGTTCCGCTCCATGACCCGGCTCATGGTGTCGGCGTCGTCGGTGTCGAAGGTGCGGAACGTTCCGTCCAGCACCACCTTGTCGGGGGTCTGGTTGAACTGGGCGCCTCCGTGGATGCTTCCGAAGCCGAACACGAAGGGGTGTGTGGGGTCCAGCTCGTTGGCCACGTCCCGCTCGATGGTCTCGACGAAGCGGGAGGCCATCACGATGGGGTCGATGCACCGCTCGGGGTCCATGTGGTGGCCGCTCATGCCCGTGAAGGTGATCTCGAAGGTCCGTATGTGGGCCATCTGGGGGCCGGGGCGGAAGGCGATGAGGCCCGAGGGGAGATAACCCATGATGTGGTAGCCGAAGATGGCGTCCACGCCCTCCAGTCCGCCCTCGTCGATGACCGTCGTTGCGCCCCCGGGATGCATCTCCTCGTGGGGCTGGAAGATGAGACGGAGGCGGCCGGGGAGCTCGTCGCCCTTGGCCGCGAGCACCTTGGCAACGCCCAGGACCATCGCCATGTGGCCGTCGTGGCCGCAGCCGTGCATGAGGCCCGGGTTCTCCGAGATGTAATCGGCGTTGCGGTCCGTGGGGACCTCGTCGATACGGAGGGCGTCGATGTCGGCGCGGAGGGCGACGGTGCGGCCCGGCAGGCCGCCCTCGATGTCGGCGATGATGCCGTTGCCTGCGATGGGCCGGGCAGGGATGTCCAGCTCCTCGAGGAGCTGGAAGAGCAGTGCCTGGGTGCCCCCCTCCTCTCCCGTCGGGTCGGGGTGGCGGTGGAGTCGGCGGCGCGCCTCGATGGTCCATTGCTTGGTGGCCTTGTCTATGATCTCCATGGCTCTCTTCCCCCAGTCGCGTCCACTATCTCCTTTCGGGTAAAAGGCTGTTGGGCCGGATGGGGGTACTCGATATGAAATCTACCTGGTTCTCAGCGATCGCGATCTCGTATTCGGGGGAATGAATATTAATACCCCGAGAGGTCCCCGGGTGCTCCCATTGGACCCGGAGGAGGAGGAGGCGGGCGACCGCGTCGGCTCCCGGGCCCTCGTGCCGGGGGCAGGACGGATTGTTAAATGAGAACTAGATCTTTGATAGCGAAGGCAGGAGCTGTAGGATTGGTCACCATCATGTTGCTCGTCGGATTCTTGGGCACTACTGTGGGCGGTATAGGTGACTACGACTGTGACACGTCGGAAACGTTCGACCTCATCGGTGGCCAGGACATCGACACCGGTGAAGTGATGATCTGGCACAACACCGAGACGTTGTACATCAAGTTCACCACCGACGGTGACTGGTGGCTCTCGGAGACCCATGTGTTCGTAGGCAATTCCATAGATGAAGTGCCGACGACGGGGTCCGGGAACCCCAAGATCGGTCAGTTCCCCTACTCCGAGGAGCATGACCCGATGGTCCAGGAGTACATCTACGAGATCGACATGGTGGACCATCTGGGCTTTGAGAATGGCGACACTCTCTTCCTCATGACCCATGCCGTCGTGATGAGGATCGTCGACGACGAGGTCGTCCAGGGCGAGACCGCCTGGTCCGGGGACGAGGATTTCCCCAGCAAGAGGTGGGCTTACTACTTCGACTACAAGCCCTGCAAGGTGCTGGAGATGCCCGACCATGACGTCACGGTCAACGTGGCCTCCGCCTCCGATAGCTACTTCGACACCACCGTGACCAACGGCGGCAACGACGTGCCCTCCGCCACCTACGAGGGCTGGTGCTTCGACAAGAACCACTACATCACGCCTGGCACCGACTACACCGCCACGCTGTACTCTTCCTACGACCCCTTCCTGCCGGCGAGTTTGCAGGATGACGACTGGGACCTGGTCAATTACATAATCAACCACAAGGCGGACTACTTCCTTGCAACCTACACCGCAGGTGATATCCAGAACGCCATCTGGTACTTCTTCGAGGACCTGACCTGGGAGCAGCTGGATGACAACGAGAAGGCCATCGCCCAGGACGCGATCGACAATGGCGAGGGCTTCTACCCAGCACACCTCGAGTACTTGGCCATCATCGTCTACATCAGCGACTCGGTCCAGGGTACCTTCATCGAGGTCGACCCGTAGGATCGGTCTTCGACTGTTGCCTTGGCGGGGGGAGACCCCCGCACCCCCTTTCTTTTTTCTGCTTTTCACTCTCCCCCACCCCTGGTCATACATTTTTATAGTCGCCCAACGCATCTAATGGAACGCGGTTGCCAGTGGGTGATGGACGCTCCTTAGGTCCCTCATCCCCATCGTCGCCGCACCGAGGGGTTCGGTTGGATACGGGGACACGCAAGTTCGCAGCCATCGTCGTCGCCATACTCCTGGTGCTGGTCGGCCTTGTGGGAGCCCTCCTCTGGATGCAATCGAACCGAAATGAGGATATTGATGACGATGGAGAGGAGGGGTGGTTCGCCCACGGGGACTGGATGTACATTGTGGACGGTGATGCCAGGTGGACCGATTGGGACCTGACGCTGAATGGCTCCATCGAGGTCGAGACGGGAGGTAGCCTCCTCCTTGAGGACTGCCGTATCGAGGTCCCTATCGAGAACCTCGCATTCTCCTATGACTCTACCATCTATGTGCAGAGGGGAGGCTCGCTTGAGCTCAGGCGTTCTGAACTTGTCATCACCGTGGACCCCGAGCTGGATTCGGCCTGGGTCTGCACCAGTGATTACTACTCTGATCTCATCCCTCACATGTGGCGGGTGGTGAACCTGCAGGGGGCGATCGCTCCCGTCCTCGAGTTCGACATCGAGCTTTGGTCCGAGGATTGCCGCGTTGCCGTGGCGGTCCAGGTCGCTCCCGATGCCGATATGGAGCTCCTCGGCGTCTTTGGGGCCGATAAGGTGGGTTGGAGGAAGTGGAGCCACGTGGAGGTCCAACTGGATGACTACATCGGTACCACCCCCAGGGTCGTGGTCTTCGTCAACGGCCCGTCCGGCAAGACCCTGTTGCTGAGCGACCTCCGTGTCAACGATGGTGATGGGCCCCTTCCAGGAGACCTCTTCATGACCGGGGACCCCCAGGAGGATGGATGGTCCATCGAGAGCTTTGAGTCCTTCGCGAATTTCTTGAGGGATCGTTATGAAGAAGCGATCACCACACTGCTCACCTCCGAGGGAGATGTCAGGGTGATCGATTCGCAGATAGCTTCGCCGGCCGGTCTTGGACAGATCTCGGGTAACTATAAACCGCATCTCTCAACTGTAAAGGGGGACGTTTCGACGGCACAGGCATACGCCGCCTCGATCGGTGACGTCGTGATATTGGACAGTTCGCTCACGATATTGGATTCTGACGTTTCCTTCGTGCCTTTTTTCGTGACGGATTGTAATGTCGAGATCGGTGGTACAGAATTCTTGGGCAACAACGCTATGGTGACCCTGTCCGGTTGTGAGGGGTTCATTTCTGGCTCGTCCTTCTACTCCTCTCCCGGGATGGAGATCCCATCATTGATGTTCTCTGACGAGATCATGTGGCAGGTGGCGATCGAGGGCGTGGACTCTCCCCTGGACTTCGTTATCGAGGATTGCGCCTTCTCTGGCCACGGTATGGAGGCTGGGGATGGCTACGGACTTCACCTCATCGACGCCGACATCCGCCCACGGGGCTGCATCTTCGACAGCTTTGAGGTGGCGTTCTGGAACCACGAGGGCAATCCAGGACTCGGTTGGGACAGTGTGGCTGATTTGAACACCTTCGGCGACGACTGCGCCTACTGGTACATCGATACCAGGGAGACCCGGTTGGAGTTCGATGGCCCTGGAAGGCCATCCGATTGGGAAGCTACCGGGTACTGGGAACATATCTCATACGAGGAGGGCCCCGATGTCCCCTTCGATGTGTACATCTACCGGGGTGAGATCTTCGACATCATTTTCGCACCCATTGTGCTGACTGGACCTGATCTCGGGGTCGTAACGGTGGACAACGTCACGGTCAGGATGGATACAAATTGGGCCTACTCACGGTTAATCTCTTTCAACCCTCATGATGAGGTGGCCACATTCTGGTTCATTGGGGGGGCAGGACCTCCAGGCTGGATGTATTCCTCCTTCGGTGCCAAACACGAACGTGGATACAACGAGGGCAGGGTGTTCCAGCAGATCTGGATCTACACGGATGGCTACTGGCACAAGGATCATGAGGTGGACCTCTACAGGGACGGGGCGTTCATGGGACGGATGGACGCGAACTTCACCGCGTGGCCCGGCGACGTGTATGGGTTGATCAACGTGAGTCATGACCTGGGCATTCCCGTCGGGCTCCACCAGGTCACCCTTACCTTGACCGCGTTCTCAGTGGAGACCCAATCAAGGGTATCGATCGGCGAGTTCAACATCACGTTCCTCAGGATCGATGAGGCCATCGATGATCTCGACACGACATCACTGGCCCAGGCGGACCATGCGGTCATTCTCCTCGACCCGGGGGTGGAACAGGAGGGCGTGGAGCTTCTGTTCGACTCGGCGATCTATTACTCGTACCGCCTCGACATCCTCACTTGGAATGATTCCCGCATCGTCCTGGAGACCATAGATGTCCGAGTCTACTCCGGGTTCCAACTGCTCTCGACCGGACCCGGAGAGGTGGTGATCGGCGATGTGTCCGCCCGCTATTTCTACCACGAGGCCGCCAACACGAGTGTCGTCTACCAGGGCGTGATCGAGGGGTCGATAAGCCTGGAGATCATGACCTCCGATGTCGTGATGAACGCCCGGCTAAGAGGGGAGTGGTTCTGGATGGTCCTCTCTGAGGGTTCCAATCTGACGATGGAGGGCTCCATGGTGGAGACCACGGATATGGTGGAGATAGAGGCCAATTCGTCGAACGCATCGATCAGGGATTGCACGTTCTCGGCCATCGAGGGATCACCATCCGTCCTCTTGACAGCTAAGGAGAACTCCACCATGAGGATGGTCGATTGCACGTTCCGTGGCGCATCGTTGTTCGTCTCCCCCCGAGACGTCAATTGCACCCTCGATGTCATGGACTGCACCTTCACCGACCCGGGCTCGTACCTCATGTTGCTGAACTATAGACGGGCCGGATATTGGAATGATCGATACGTACCTCCGATCATTCCCCGGGAGGGAGAGGTCTCGGGTAACATCTTCGAAGGTCCGGATACGGGCCTGGTGTTCAATATCAACAGCCGCAACGGCTTCCTGGGTCCCAATAGCTTCACCGACGGCGCCAAGGCGCTGGCCCTCTTCACTCCCATGGTGACCTTCGAGGATGGGTCCTACGGATGTTTCACGTACGTGATCAACACGACGGGGGCTGAGGGCTTCATGGAGATGGACCTCTTCGACTCGGGCTTCTGGTGGGGCAGGTTACGGTTCTGGGTGGATATGACCGACGACCCACTTTCTGGGGAGGTCCCCGAAATGGTCCCCATCGTCGTCAAGCTCCTAGAGGAGTGGGCGGACCGGAACAGTGTGGTCGTCATGTTCGACCGGATCCCGGTCGATATTGACCACATCACTGTCCGTGTGCCCGTGTGGTCCTACATCTACAGCGACCTCGAAGGGCTCATTCCGCACCTCGATGACCCGGGCAGCTGGTGGACGGATACTTGATCCTATGGGGCCTGGATGCCCCGATAACTACCGAAAGCCAGACAAGCTGGCTAACTCATGTTTCTCCCGAGGGATGTGTATGGTGGACCCGTGGAAGGTCGACCAATCGAAGAAGTTGGTTCGCGAGACGATGGAGCACCTGGCGCAGGAGCATTGCCCCGATTGCCATTCTGGGAGCGTCCAGGTGTCCTTCCGGACCCGCAAGGGGGTCATGCTGGAGTACTACACCTACTGCCCCAACTGCGGGAAGGAGAAGGTGTACTAGGCCCGTCGGTTGGCCGGCCTAGCTGGCCTGGGGTGGATGTTGTTACGATGCTTGGGCCCTATCGTGAGATCCCTTTGGCCTCTGGCGCCATCCTTATTAGGTCCCTCCTCCCTTCCGCGGAACGGGTCAGGTATGGGCAAGCGATTGGACCGAGAGCGGAGAACGGTGGATGCGATGATCCACATATACTGCAAGGGTCACCACGACACCCGGGGGGAGCTGTGCGACGAGTGCGGGGCCCTGCGGGAGTACGCCTTCGCCCGCCTCGACAGGTGCAGATTCGCCGACGCCAAGCCCGCGTGCGGCAACTGCAGGGTACATTGCTACAAGCCGGACATGCGGGATCGGGTCCGGGCGGTGATGCGCTACTCTGGCCCCCGGATGCTGCTCCACCATCCCGTGCTGGCATTCGCCCACTTCCGGGACGGGAGACGGCCCCCGCCGGATGAGTAAAGTATTCTATCTGGACCGCCTTCCAGCCTCCGGAGGCTGCAGAATGGCAGATACGATAGGTACATTGCAAGAGTGGGCTGGCGACCAGTACATCAGTTTCGTGATACAGGTCATCATTTGGTTAGTGATTGCGTTGGTCTCAGTGTATATCA
>JAUVEQ010000231.1 GCA_030594725.1 Methanobacteriota archaeon | reverse complement strand
GTCGGCTGCGGGTCCCCCCGATCCACCTCCGGCCGATTGCGCCTCCCCGGGGCCCGGCGTGGTCCGCACTGACCATGCCCCTGTCCTGGCAAGGACGGTGCGCGCGTGCGCGCCGACCGCGCAGCGTTCCGTGTCCGGGGTCCATTGCCCAGCATGTCACAACTATTGTTGTGGATCACATGGCAACCGAGCTAGGTAACGCTGATGACAGTACAATCGCTATTGGTCCTGATCTCGAGACTCAATATGGTACGCGTCACACCGCGTCGTCGTTCGCGAGGACGATCCGGTAACGGGCCCTGTTCTCCTTGAGCCTCCGGATAGCCTCGTTCACCTGCCCCATGGGCATCACCTCGACCATGGGCCTGATGCCCTTCGCCTCCGCGAACGCGAGCATCTCCCGCATCATGGCGCAGCTGCCGAAGAGGGAGCCGGTCATCGAGTTCTGGTGGATGACGAGCTCCATCGCGTCGAACCTCACATCGACCGGCGGGAAGCCCACCATGACCATCCTGCCGCGGTTCCTGAGGGCTTGCATCAGGGGCGTCCAGTCCAGGTCGGCGTGGGCGGTGTAGAGGAGCATGTCGAACGTGAGCTCTTGCCTCTCGATGGCGGCCTTGTCCCCCGCGAGGATGAAGTGGTCCGCGCCCAGCGCCCTCGCCTCCTCCTCCTTCCCGGGCGACGATGAGATGGCCGTTACGTCGCACCCGAGGGCGTGAGCGAACTGGATGGCGAGGTGGCCGAGGCCGCCCACACCGATGACGCCGACCCTGTGTGAGGGGCCGACCCCGTAGGTCCTGAGGGGGGAGTAGACGGTCAGCCCTGCGCAGAGCATCACCGCGGCCTCCTCGGAGGGCATGGCCTCCGGCAGTTGGTAGGCGAACCGGCTGTCCACCTTGAACGAGGTCGAGAAGCCGCCGTAGGGGGACCACGCGGCGTTCTCGGCGACCTCCACGCAGAGGTGCTCCTCCTCCCCGATGCACCCCTCGCACCGACCGCACGAGCGGCCCTGCCATCCGACGCCGACGCGGTCGCCCTCCCTGAGATCGGTCACCGCGGGGCCCACCTCCGAGACGTGGCCGACGATCTCGTGGCCGGGCACGAAGGGGAAGGGGGTGATGCCCCAGTGGTCATCGATGCCGTGGACGTCGGTGTAGCAGAGGCCGCAGTGGGTGACGGAGACCCGCACGTCGTGCTCATCGAGCTTGGGCGGTTCGTAGGTGAAAGGCTCGAGCTCCCGTCCCCTCTCCATCGCCGCGTATCCGCGGACGGTCCGAGGAAGCGTTCCCGAAGCCTGCTCCTCCTCCATGAGAATCGCATGAATATCGTTTGGCTACTATTTTACCTTTGAGCCCATCCTGCGCGCAGGGTCGTCGCGATGGGGGACCCGGACGATGATCAGAAGGATGAAAAGGACGGCTAGGCAGGCGGGGGTGGCCTGGTCGTTGCCCTGGTGGCTGTGGTGATGGCAGGCCTCGTTGGGGCCCGGCGGAGGGGTCAGTGACCTGCCTGGTGACGCCTCTCCAGGGCTCGGTCGGCGTGGTCCGCAATGACCATCCCCTGTCCTGGCAACGAGGCCACGCCGGTGCGCGGCTGAGAGGTCGCGCCGGTGCGCGACCGAGGCGCAGCATTACCTTGCCCCGCACCCCGCAATAGGGCTTGACCCGAACTCCCATGCACACCTTCGCTGACCCCCTCGGGGGCAGTATAAGTCTGTGATGGACGATACGTCCAGACGTGATGCAGGATGAACGAGATGAGATGTGGGTCTCCCGGAACGGCGCCGATCCGGTCCTACTGGTCCCGTATCGACAGGTATTTATGCTGGTCATCCCATTATGACTTGAGAAACTTAACAAATATGTTAATCTAGGCAAGTGATATCGTGCAATGGGAAGAGGTGATCGAGAGGAGCGAGGCCCTGGGGGCCACGAGGAAGCAGGTCCTGGCGGAGGAGGTGCAGAAGGCGGTGCTGACGTCCCTCTCCCTGAGGGGGTGCTTCGACAGCATCGTGTTCCACGGGGGCACCGCCCTGCGACTGTTCCACGGCAACCCCAGGTTCTCGGAGGACATCGACCTGGTGATGGTCGAGGGAGTGGACGTCTTCAGCCTGGCGGATCACATGGCCCATACCGGTCGCTACGTGGAGGACGCCTTCCCCTTCCTCGCATCGGTGGCGACCAGGGCCCAGAGGGACGACCCCAGTTTGCAGAGGCACATCCTGAGGACGGTGTCGGAGGACCACGGGCAGATCGTCAGGGTCCACGTCGAGCTGGCGCCAGTCCCGTCGCACCGCAACGGCCCCCGCATCCTGGACTTCCCCCCGGTCCGGCCCGCCGTCAGGGTCGAGGACCCGGTGGAGATCCTGGCCGACAAGGTCTGCGCGCTGGCGTTCAGGCCCTACCTCAAGGGCAGGGACCTCTGGGACGTCCACTACCTGACCGAGGAGAGGTCCGTGGAGGTGGACGGTGAGCTGGTGAGGAGGAAGGCTGTCGACTACGGCGAGTCCGTCCCCGGGCTGGTCGAGGGGCTGGAGAGGACCAGGGCGAGGGTCCAGGAGGAGGGCCTGTCCACCCTCGAGGCAGAGATGGCCCGTTTCCTGCCGTCCCGGGTGCTGGAGGCCTACGGGTCCTCTTTCGGGGAGATCCTCGAGAGGGTCGAGGACGTCATCGCCCACGCCTCGGAGATGGCAGAGGCGGTGGGGCCGTGAAGGTGGACGAGTGGCTGGACCTGTTCAGGGCGAACAGGGGCAAGAGGCTCTTCTCGCTGTCGGACCTGGTCCTGCTGACCGGCGACAGGAGGTCCTCCCTCTCCGTGCAGCTCTCCCGTCTGGTCGCCTCCGGCGTCATCGAACGCCCGGCCCGGGGATGGTACGCCAACCCCTTCACCCCCCCGTCCGACGAGGAGGTGGCGATGGTCATCAGGGAGCCCTCCTACCTATCGTTTGAGTACGCGTTGTCGAGGCACGGCATCCTGAGCCAGCAGGCGCGGGTGCTCACCCTGGTCACCACCAGGCTCCCCTACACCTTCCGGACGGGCGACAGGGTGTTCGAGTACCACCAGGTGAAGAGGTCCCTGTTCCGGGGTTACCGTAGGGAGGGAGAGGTGCTGGTCGCCGAACCGGAGAAGGCGCTGCTCGACCTCATCTACGTGAGGTTCGTCAGGGGGAGGGACATGGCGAGGGGCACCCTCGATTCCCTGGTGGACGACATGTACCTGGAGGAGCTGGACCCCGGGGTGTTGTCCCGGCACGCGGAGCTCTTCGACGTCAGGACGAGGGACGTCCTCCAGGAGGTGCTCGGGGGTGGACCGGACCCTCGATGACGACGTGCCCGACGGGGGTGTGTGGATGGGTGGCCGGCTTGCGGCTCGGTTCGACGGGAGGACGTGGGAGCGGCGGCGTGAGGTCGACCGTGGGTCCCCCCACACCTCCGGCCGAAGGCGCCTCCCCGGGGCCCGGCGTGGTCCGCACTGACCATGCCCTGTCCTGGCAAGGGAGGCGCGTGCGCGCCGACCGCGCAGCGTTCTGTATCCGTAGCTCCTTGTACAGCACCCGACAATACCGCTTGTTCTGTACGATTCAATGAGATACAGATCACCATCGAGCTCTCGTTGTCACGTACGCATATCTTATCTAGACGGCGGTTGTCATGAGGAACAGTGCTGGTTCTGGGCGTTCCAAGCATGACCACCCACTATCTTTGTTATCATGATAGCAACTTTCAGGCGTTTAAATTGATATTATAATAGCAGTTAACTATGGTTAAATCCGATAATATAATAGTAATATATATAAAGGACGGTGCCAATGGGGGTCCATGGACTACGAAGGCATCATATCCTCCCTGTCAACCATGAATCCATGGTGGGCCTCCGGCGTAGTGCCCGCCTGGGCCTCGCCAAGAACCGAGAGGAGGGAGGTCCAGCGCTTCATGGAGCTCCTCGAGGGGGACAGGATCCCCATCGTCGCTGGCCTGAGGCGGTCGGGCAAGACCACCATGGTTCACCAGGCGATAGGGCACCTGATCGAGAAGGGCCAGCGTCCCCAGGACCTCGTCTACGCCTCCCTCGACGACCTGACCCTAAGGACGATGGGGCCCGAGGTGATACCGGCGATCATAGAGGCCCATCGGAGGCAGCACGGCATCGGAGAGGGCGGGACCAGGTACTACTTCCTCGACGAGGTCCAGAGCGTGGACGATTGGGCCGTTGCAGTGAAGAACGTGTGGGACCGCAGGAAGGACGTCAGGTTGGCCGTCACGGGTTCGGCCGGGCTCCTCATCAAGGGGGCGACGGCCGAGAGCCTCACCGGGCGGGCGACCGGTCTGGAGCTGGGACCTTGGGAGCTGCGGGACTGGACTTCCTTGAGAGGGGGATCCCCTCCCGGGATCGGATTCATCGATGTAGTGACGGGAGAGCATCGTCTCCTATCCGAGGAGGGACTTCTCGAGATGACGCATCTGCGGGATGCCACGATGCCATTCCTTGGCCAGTACCTGCTGAGGGGGGGGCTCCCCGAGGGCGCCTACGTCGAGAGCGAACTGGAGTACTTCAGGAACCTCAGCGACGACGTCATCGAGAGGGTGCTATTTCGCGACATCCCCACCATCCACGAGGTACGGAGGCCGGACAAGCTGGCCAAGCTGCTGCTGCTCGTCGCGGACGGCGGGGGTTTTCCGTTGAGCATCGATTCCCTCGCGAGGGCGATCGATTCCCACAGGAACACCGTCGAGAGCTACCTTTCGTTCCTGGTATCCTCGAGGCTCATCCTCCAGGTACCCTCGTTCGCCCGGGGAGAGCACAAGCGGCAACGGCGGATGAGCAAGTACTACCTCGCGGACACGGGCGTGCAGAACGCCATAGACAAGAGGGACTCCCGTCTTCTCGGAGACGACAAGGCCATGGGTCACGTGGCCGAGCAGGCGACGGCCATCCACCTGGCCCGTCTGGCCGAGCGCTACGGCGGTAGGCTCCACTACGGACCTTCATACGGGGGTAGGGAGATGGACTTCATCCTCGAGATGGGTGGGGACACGATACCCATCGAGGCCAAGTACAGGAAGAGCGTCAGGAGAGCGGACCTGTCCGCGGTCAAGGCGTACTGTGAGGGCATGGGTGATATGCCTCCTGTGATGATCACAAAGGAGGATGTGGGGGTCCGCGACGGCGTCGTCCTCATCCCATTGTGGCTCATGCTCCTGACGGG